>JBDKRF010000016.1:0-32815 GCA_039683525.1 Clostridiaceae bacterium | reverse complement strand
CCGGCGAACACATCATCATCCGCATGGACGGCACACAGGCGGAGCGCGCCTGCTGGCTGGCGGAGGAGTTGGGACATCATTATACCGGGTCAGACCGCAGACTGCACTACAACGCTGCGGATGACTGGCGCGCTGAAGCGAAGGCACGCAAATGGGCGCACGATCGCCTGCTATCGCCCGACGCAATCCGCACCGCGGCGCGCAACACCGACGACATCTATGAGATTGCGTTTACGCTCAACGTCAGCGTCGAGTTTCTGCGCGAATCCATCGATTGGTACATGGCGCGCGGCCTCTGGGCGCCGGATACCCTGCCGGAAGAATTCTCCGCTGAAACACCTGCCAACGGTCCGGATAAAAAGTAGCAAGTCCTTACCGTAACGCGTCCCTGATCCAACTTTCAATTTCGGAAGGAACCGTCTTATGAAAGCATGTGCTTCCTGCGGATCACTCGCCAGTCAAGGCGTTCGCCGATGCCTCGCGTGCGGCTCCACTTCTTTTCTCTACGTCTGTGAAAACTGCGCAACGCGCTTCACCACCTCGCATTGCCCGCAATGCGGCGTCCTGCACGAGAGCCATGAGAAAGTTTGCCCAAACTGCGGTCGGCATTCGTTTGATACGCACTGTCCGGATTGCGGTCGCACCCTGCGGGATGTAGCCCCGATTCGCGCGGATATTCCGCTGGAAGCATTTTCCGTGCACGCGGGTGAGGGTGTTTACACTTCCGACGAATTCGACAAAGTGCAACAACGGCAAAAAAAGAAGGAAAGCGGCTGCGGCATCACCGCGCTTGTACTCTCCCTCATCGGCTATTGGTGTTCTCAGGATATCGGGCTGCCGGGGCTTTCGTTTCTCGTGCCCGCGCTGATCTTTTTTGCGATCGGTCTCGCCCTTGCTAAAACGAACAATCGCCGTACCTGGTCGCTGATTGCCTCCGGCGTGATTCTGGCGCTCAGCGCACTTTTACTTGCGTTTGCGCCAAGCGGCTGGGGGAAATAAGCCTGATCTTCAACAGTTCACTCGCCAAAGTAAGGTAAGTTTCACTAGCAAATTTCGCTAAACCATTCAGTTTACTTTCTCATGTATTCAGGTTTCACTTTTATTAGGCAATAACAACCTTGCTTGTCGCGTTTCTTTGCGGCGTCCCAGTCGGAGTTCTATCCTTCTTTACGGCTTTAGCAACTTTGTTTCTGGAGTTCATCAAGGAGGTATCGCGGATGACAAATAATACTTGTCGCATGGGTGTGTTTGGGATGGAGCGAAAGCTATTGGGCGCAGTAGGATTCGAGTAACGCAACAGGGTTGTCTGCATACGCACCCGGGGGTCATGCCCACCCATCCCTCCACATAGGCTCTCTCGAGAGCCTATTTTTTATTGTACTGCATATCCTTTGTTTGTTAATCTAGTAGAAAACAATTCCAAAAAGGTAAAATATCGCCCTCAGCCCCAGCAAGAATCTGGCATGAAACGATTTATTCCCCTACGTTATTGTACGATGCCAAAAAGCAAAAAAAGCCCCGTTGTTGGGCTTTTTCTTGGCTGCGGAACTAGGACTCGAACCTAGACAATACGAGTCAGAGTCGTAGGTGCTACCATTACACAATTCCGCAATGCGGTCTGTTGAGTATCCCGAAGTGCCGTTCGCCCTCTTTATAACACCCGCCTCTCGGCAGGTGGGTACGCCGTGATTGCCGCGATCTTCCCATCCGTAACGGGCCTGATCTTGTCTTCTCAACGAAACGCTCCCGAAGTTACTTTGTGGGTTTATAAACGGAAGACGTAACGCACACCGCAGGATATTCAATTTTGAAGGTGGTGGGGTTAATTGGGATCGAACCAACGACCTCTACGATGTCAACGTAGCGCTCTGACCAGCTGAGCTATAACCCCGAGTGCAAATATTATTATACACAAGGAAGATGAAATTGCAAGACGTTTTTTTCTCATTTTCGTGTGGAAATCACCATAGCGTATTTTGGCATCCTACCCTGTCTGCCGCTTAACAGTTGAGACGATTGCATCCGATTCTTGTAAATTCTTCGTAATTTCGCGTGTTTCTGTGCAAATTTGACCTGTTGTTTCTCTGTTATTCTCTGTGTCTTACAGTCGAAAATCGGTTGTTTTGGAGCAACTTTGTGTGTAACAGGAAGTTCACTTTTTATACATTGCTATTCCATAAGCGGGTAGTACATTATCACCAGAGCAAGGACATAGACTGACAAACCCCCAATATTACCTCCCATCCCATCCCAATCAAAAGCCTCCGCAGCAATGCGGGGGCTTTTGATTTTTGGTGGAGTTAGAGTTTAGGGGGAGGCTTTTCTGTAGAAAAGCTCTCCCACAGATCATTTGGCGCTTTTGATTTTTGGTGATGTTAAGTTTAGGTGTGGCTTTTCTGTAGAAAAGTTCTCCCGCAGATCATTTGGGGCTTTTGATTTTTGGTGGAGTTAGAGTTTAGGGGGAGGCTTTTCTGTAGAAAAGCACTCCCGCATATCATTTGGCGCTTTTGATTTTTGGTTGTTTTAAGCTTTCACGACCGGATGCCTTAGCACCGTTTTCAGTTTTTCCGTTGCGGATTTGGATGGATCACCGAGATAGATCTCATGGTGGCGGCGGATGCCGAGGTCGTTGCGATAACCGTTTGCCAGCACGAACGCGTCCATCTGCTCCACGCTCGCAGGCTCCGCGTCGTACGGGCCGATGTGCATCATCTGCACGCAAAGTCCTTCCCGAAACTGCATCAACCGCGCGCAGGATGTGTCCAGCCCCTTCTTCTTGCGCACCTGCTCGCAGGCCCAGTCAAACGCCGCCGCATCCACAAACTCCGGTTGGCGGATCAGGCTCGTCCACTCAAAGGCGTCCTTACTGTTGTAATCCACGCCGGGTTTGCCATCCGCCATCTGCCAGAAGCCTTCCAAGGGAGCGACCTTATACGGGAAAAACCCCGCAAGCTTTGTGCCACCTTTGTCGCTCATCTTGATCGTGTAGCTCAGCGCGTAAAGAAGCCCGACCGCTTTGCCGTATTCTCCGTTCTCCTCGTTCGGGTTCCCTTTGCCGTCCACGGCGAAAAACGTCATCTCCGGCACATCGATGATCGCAGGCGTCGATTTCGGTTGATAAAGCTCTTTGTATTCCTTCAGAAACTCAAACTGCTGTTCCATCATCGTCTCTCCTTTGCTCTTATAACTCCACTATAAAGCAAAAAACCTGACAATGTCTGTCAGGTTTTCTTTCTCTATTTGAGCTGATTAAAACCCGTACAGGATTTTTGCGAATCCAAGCTCATGAAACAGCAGGAAGCGGCCCAGGAACATCACGAGAAAATAGAGCAGCGCCTCCGCGCGAAATCCCGTTTCGATGCGTTTCTCCCGCTTCGTCAACACGGCGCAACCCCGATACAGCGCAAACCCGACCACTGCGCCAAGCGTATTGAGCAGCAGATCGTCGATGTCCGAATTGCGGATGTTCAGCAGCTGGCTCAGTTCAATGAGCAGCGAAAACGCAACCCCCGCAAGCAATATCTTCCAGAGCTTGGCCTGTTTCGGCCAAAGCAGCGGCAGCAGAAAGCCAAGCGGCAGAAACAGGACCACGTTGAGCAGATAGGCCACGACGTCGATCGATTTGTCGGAAAACGGGATCAGGTTTGCCTGCGTCGCCATCGCGTCCAGGCCATACTGGCGTATGTCGTACACCGTTCCCGCTCCTGTGAAAAAGAAAACGCCCGCGACATAGACCGATACAGAATCATCAACAAACGAAGCCGCGGCTCGCGGATTCCCTTTGATCGATAAACCAAGTGCAGCGCGCCGTAGCATAGCAGCGCAGGCAATATCGTGCTCAGAAACCCGTAAGCGATCAATAAGATCTCTTTCATACTTCACCTCCAGCAACAATCATCCGCAGGAAAATCCTAGTCCCGCTTGGCGGAAAAGTGCGTCTCCGGCAGATAGTGCTCAAAGATGATCGCGTCGTTCTTGCGCGTGAGCTTCGCGTGGTCGTCGGTCGGCCGCGCGGTCCAGCAGACGCGCATCGCGCCTAAGCCTTCGCAGATGCGAACCGATAGGCACTTTGGTCCCACGCGATAGGCGATGAAATGCGGGTGCGTGAGGATATTGGTGAACAGCCTGCTCATCATGATCGCCTGATACAACGGCAAGCCTTCCTTCGAATACCGCGCAGCTTCCGAAAGCTGCCCGCGGAGAATCTGCGGCGCGTTTAAGTAAAACCAGCGTACGAGTAGCGGATGAAAGCTCTCCACGCAATAGTTGCCTTTGTATGCGGTGAGCAGTTCCAGCGTCTTCGGGCAGAGCGTCTTCCAGTCCCCGCCGCTCTTGAGCTCCACGATCATTGGAATCTTGCCATCGATCGTGGCAAGAACCTCGGTAAACAGAGGCATGCGTTCCGAAGTGCCGCAGAGCGGCATCTGCTTGAGCTCTTCTAGCGTATACGCGTCCACGCGCGCGTCCACGCCGCAAACCCGCTTGAGGTCGTCGTCGTGAAACACCACAACCTGCTTGTCACGCGTCAGCTGCACATCCAGCTCCACGCCGTATCCCGCCTCCACCGCCGCACGGAAAGCGGCAAGCGAGTTCTCGGGAACACTCTGATCGGCTGAAAACAGTCCGCGGTGGGCAAACGTTCGCCCGGAAAACGGCGTGCGCTGCACTTTCGTGCTCCTTGCGGGCATGATCAGGGCGAGCCAAAGCGTGATCAGCACGAGCAGTACTGCAATCGTGATCCACATTTTATTCATCCTCCGGTTGATTTTTACGTCGATTTTTGTTGTTATTATACGATAATTGCGCTACCATGTATATAACACAGCGGTAGGCGATCCAAGCGATTCCAATTGAACTCATCTTAAAAAATCGGAGAAAAACACATGAAACTAAATTACAAGCGCACGTTCCTTGTCGGCTTTGCGTTTCTCTCGATCAGCGCATTTTGGCAGATGTACGACACCATTATCCCCCTGATTCTGCGCGATACATATCAAATGGGCGACGGTGCCGCGGGCATCATCATGAGCCTCGATAACATCGTGGCGCTCTTTTTGCTGCCGCTGTTCGGCGCGCTGAGCGACAAGGTCGGCAGACGCATTCCCTTCATCGTCGCGGGCACGTTTACCGCGGTGGTGTTGATGATGCTCCTCCCCGTGCTCGATAATTCCTATGGCACCTGGGCACCATCCACTTCTCTGATCGTGTTCATCGTCGTGCTCGGCGCGCTGCTGCTCACGATGGGTACCTATCGCTCCCCCGCCGTCGCGCTGATGCCGGATGTCACGCCAAAGCCCGTGCGAAGCAAGGGCAACGCGATCATCAACCTCATGGGCGCGGTCGGCGGCGCGTTTACGCTCGTCGTCATGAAAATGCTCATCACGACCAACGCTGCCGGTCGATCCGATTACTTCACGCTCTTCCTCGCGGTGGGTATCCTCATGGTTCTCGCGGCGCTGACGGTCTTCTTCTTCGTTCCGGAAAGAAAGCTTGTCCAGCAGATGAAGGACATCAACTACGGCGTTTCCGAGACGGAAGACCAGAGCAAGTCCATCGACGTAGACGGCAAGCAGAAGCTCCCGCCGGAAGTCATGCGAAGCCTCATCCTCATTCTTGCGACCATCACGCTCTGGTTCTTAGGCTATAACGCGGTCACAACTGCCTTTAGCAAGTATGCAACCAAGATGTGGGCTGCCGGGCTGGGCGGCGCCTCAACCTGCCTTCTTGTGGCAACGGGCGCTGCGATTATCTCGTATCTCCCCATCGGTTTTCTTTCCGCTCGCATCGGGCGCAAAAAGACCATCATCATCGGCCTCATCGTGGCGCTTGCGTGCTTCATCTTCGGCGCGGTTGGTGCGCGCACCTTCTCGCCGCTACTCTATGTGATGTTCGCGGCAATCGGCTTTGCGCAGGCTGCCGTTACAGTCAACACCTTCCCGATGGTATGGGAGATCTCGCGCTTCGGCAACGTCGGTAAATACACGGGCTTTTACTACACCTGCTCCATGGCGGCGCAGGTCGTAACGCCCATCATCTCCGGCTACTTGCTGCAATATGTTGGTTACGACACGCTCTTCCCCTATGCTGCGTTTTTCATCGCGCTTGCGATCATCCCGATTTCGCTCACAAAGTACGGCGATAGCAAACCTGGCAAACCGCAGTCCAAGCTGGAAGCCCTGCAGGGCGCGGAAGACTAAAACCGGCATATTTCCAGAGATTTCGGGCGCATTTTACATCTTTTTGCTTGACATGGCACGCGCTTATCCATATAATAAGCATGTTCAAGCAGAAGCGCCCGCTTCTCACCTGCCGACGATTGTCAGGCACGGTAGCAACACTCTTTCTTAACGGATGGTTTGTTCATAGTGGGTGCAATCTGATTTGCGCCCACTATTTTTATTTTATTATGGAGGTGTACTGCCATCGCTATCACGGAATTGATGATCAATGAAGAGATCCGTGACCCACAGGTCCGCTTAATCGGCGAAAATGGCGACCAGCTCGGCATCGTAGATGTCCGCGCGGCGCAAAAGATGGCCGATGAACGTGAACTGGATCTGGTCAAGATCGCACCCAACAGCACTCCGCCCGTCTGCAAGCTCATGGATTACGGCAAGTACCGTTTTGAAATGGGTAAGCGCGAGAAGGAACAGCGAAAGAATCAGAAGATCATCGAGCTCAAAGAAACGCGCCTTTCCGCAACCATTGACGTTCGCGACATGGAGATCAAAGCCAAGCAGACCATCAGATTCCTTGCGGACGGCGACAAAGTCAAGGTATCCATCCGCTTCCGCGGCCGCCAGATCACACACGGCGAGATCGGCATGGACGTCATGACCCGTTTCTACGAGATGCTTGGCGACAGCGCGATCAAAGAGCGCGAGCCAAAGATGGAAGGCAGAAGCCTGTTCATGATTCTCGCTCCCAAGGCTGAGAAGAAAACCCCGACATAACCGGATTGAGCTGCTTCGCTCAAGGAAGCGACAAGAAACAGGTCAACTCAATTGGTAACCAGCTTCGCTCAAGGGAGCGACCAAAAATATTGTAGTAAGAAATAACCAGGAGGAACCGACCAATGCCAAAGTTAAAGACCCATCGCGGAGCGGCAAAGCGCTTCTCCCTCACGAAATCGGGCAAGATCAAGCGTAGCAAGGCCTACAAGCGCCATATCCTGACCAAGAAGTCCACCAAGCGCCTGCGTGGTTTGCGTAAGACCGCCTACATCTCCGATGTAGAGGCAAAGAAAATCCGCAAGCTGTTGCCGTACGCGTAAGGAGGAAAAGAAGAATGGCTAGAATTAAGAGAGCAGTTAGTGCAGTTAAGAAACGCCGCAAAGTTCTGCGGCTTGCCAAAGGTTACTATGGCGCAAAGAGCAAGCAGTATCGCGCAGCAACCCAGCAGGTAATGAAGTCCATGGCGTACGCGTATGTCGGCCGCAAGCTGAAGAAGCGCGAATATCGCCGTCTCTGGATTGCCCGTATCAACGCTGGCGCGCGCATCTGCGGCACCACCTACAGCCGCCTGATCAACGGGCTCAAGCTTGCGGATGTGAACATCAACCGCAAAGTGCTCGCCGACCTCGCCATCACCGATATGGCAGCTTTTAAAGAGCTCGTCGATATCGCCATGAAGGCCAGAGCGTAAGTAGCGCAAGTTAAAAAAATCAGAACCGTCGAGTATTCGGCGGTTCTTTTTTTGTGTGCTCTTAACGTTTTATCATTGTTTAAGTCGTTATGCAAACTTTTATGTTACGTGCTCTTGACGTTATATCATTGATATCGTTATTATAATTGTAACGTCAGGAGGCAGCCCATGGAACCTATCGTGTTAACCGGCAAAAAGGAACTGGATATCTATGTCAATCCGCAGCGGCAGAACATTCTGCGCTGCATGCAGATCGCGGGTGTCCCCATGACCGCAAAGCAGGTTGCCGACCGCGTCGGCATCTCCTCCTCCTCCGTGCAACGCCATATCCGCCTGCTGCGTGAGCTGGGCATTGTGGAGCAGAGCCATACCGAGCAGATTCACGGCATCACAGCGACGTATTTTCGCGTACTGCCGAGAAACGTGCGCATCGGCGGGCTGAAGGACGACGGGGAGAACAACCAGCGCATAGCGCTCATGCAGGCGGATATCTCGCAGCGCTTTGCCGGCTTTTTGGCGTATTGCGAAGCGCTTGGCGTTCGAATCAGCGACGATACGCAATATGGGGACATGATCAGCGGCATCACGCACCTAACACCAGCAGAAGCAAAGGAGCTCTATCAGATGATTCGATCGTTTTTAGACGCGCATGAACAGCGGAATCAAGACAATGAAGCCTGGGAATTTGCGATCATCGCTTATCCCGCGGAGCACGAAACGCATGAGTAAGCCGATTCAGCTGATTTATTTTCTGAAGTTTTTCGCAAGTGGCACCATCGTACCGATCTTGTCGCTGATGCTGCTCGCGCGCGGCGCCACGATAGAGACCATTTCGCTGGTTATCGGGCTGTATTCCGTTACCGTGATTGCGGCGGAGTTTCCCAGCGGTGTGTTTGCCGATCTTTACGGCAGAAAAACCTCTTTTCTGCTCTCCTGCATCCTCTATCTCATCAGCTATTGCATGTTCTTTTTCTCCCGCTCCGCGGCGGTTCTGCTCGTCGCCATGGTCATCAACGGCTTAAGCCGCGCCTTTTCCTCCGGCAGTATTGAGGCGCTCATGATCGATCAGGCGGGCGAAATGCAGGTTCCGCTAGAGCGGGTCACCGCACGGCTTTCCATTCTGGAGAGTGCTGGCCTTGGCGGCGGCGCGCTGATCGGCGGCGTTCTGGCGGAGGTCGGAGAGCGATTTTCCTTCAACCTTGGTGTGAATATCGTCATTACCGTAGTCATCATCCTGCTCACCGTGTTGTTTCTTCACGAAACCCCGCGCGTGCATGAGCAGCATGTCGCAACCTCTCACCTGCAACGATTCACCAAGCAGATCAAGGAGAGCCTGTCCTTTGCGAAAATGCGCGGAACCGTGCGGATTCTGCTGATCTTCTGCCTGCTGACAGGGTTATCGCTGAGTGTGATCGAGATTTACTGGCAGCCCGCGCTGGAAACGTATCAGCCGGTCTACTGGCTGTTTGGCGCGGTGACGTTCGCCGGGTTTGCGTTTGTCATGCTCGGCTGCTGGGTTGCGGAGCGCCTGTTGCAACGGTATCCGAACGCGGGCGTGCAGCTCCTGCTTCTGCTCAAAGCGCCGCTTGGTCTAGGTTTGATCCTGTTCTCGTTCTCCGGGAGCGAGTATTCGCTGATCGGCCTCTACCTTGGCCTCTATTTGCTCATCGGCAGCAGCAGCGTGGTAGAAAGCACCCTCTTGAATCGAATTGCGCCCTCGAGTCACCGCGCGAGTATCCTCTCGCTGTTTTCGCTGGTGCTGCAAATCGGCGGCGTACTTGCGTCGGTCGGCGGGTTTTTCATCAGCACCTATTCCCGCTATCAGAATATGTGGCTGATTGCTGGCGTCTGCCTGATCCTAGTTTGCGCCGCTGTTGCCCTGCTGCGCAAGCGGGTCTCGGCTGAACCGCCCCTGCCATCCACCGAGGACGACACAGCCGTAGCCAACGCCATCGACGACGGTCTAGAAGGCACGTAACAACGAAGAGATCGCCTATTTCTCAAGGAATTGCACGAGCCTCGCTGACTCACAACGTCGGGTATGTTATACTATACAGAAAAATGAGGAGTCATGCTGTTATGGAGCGATTGGAATCCGAGCGCCTGATCCTGCGCGGTTTTACCGAGCGGGACACGGACGACCTCTATCGGTATGCGGTCGATTCCGATGTCGGCCCGCGCGCAGGCTGGAAGCCGCACGAGAGCCGGGAGGAGTCGCTTTCCATCGTTGAGATGTTTATCGCAGATGACAACGTGTTTGCCATCGAACGCAAGAGCGATCACCGCATGATCGGCTCCATCGGCCTGCACCACGATAAATGGCGCAACCTGCCGGATGTACGCATGATCGGTTATGTGCTCGCGCAGGACTGCTGGGGCAACGGCTACATGAGCGAGGCGGTCAGGCGCGTGCAGCGCTACGGCTTTGAGCAGCTCAATCTCCGGCTCATGAGCATATCGCACTACACCTTTAACGATCGCTCCCGCCGCGTGATCGAAAAATGCGGCTTCATCTACGAAGGCACACTGCGGCAAACGTTTCTGCGCTACGACGGCGCGATCTTTGACGAGGCAGTGTATTCTTTGACCCGGGATGAATGGTTGCGGCAATCGCAGGCTTAAGCCACGGCTTACACAGAGCGTTTCTATCACGAAAGGAGCTTCGCGCACAATGATCATCGAGAGCCGCGCCAATGAGCGCGTCAAAGAAGCGAGAAAGCTTCTAACCCGCAAGGAACGCAAAGACAGCGGACTGCACCTCATCGAGGGTGACAAACTCGTGCGGGAAGCCGTTTCTTCCGGAGCCGTCATCGTCTCCTGCTTTGTGGAGGATGGCTTCGCATTTACGCCGCCGGAGAGCGCGATCACCTACGTCGTTACCCGCGCGGTGCTGGAATCCCTCTGCGAGAGTCAGACGCCGCAGGGCGTCGTTGCCGTGGTCAAAACGCCCTCCCTCACCCCGCCGGAGCGTTATCCCGATGGACTTGTCGTCGTGCTGGACGGTGTGCAGGACCCCGGCAACGTTGGTGCCATTCTCCGCTCGGCGGACGCGTTTGGTGCCGCAGGCCTTCTGCTTTCCCCCGCCTGCGCGGACGCTTACGCGCCAAAGACGCTCCGCGCCGCGATGGGCTCCACGTATCATCTCTCCGTTTGGCAGGGCGAACTTCTGCCGGAGATCGCAAAGCTGCGTCAGCAGAGCTTTACAGCGCTCTGCGGCGATCTGAAAGGCAGCGAAGACCTACCCGCACTCTCAAGCAACGTCGCGCTTGTCATCGGCAGCGAAGGCAGCGGAGTAAGCGAAGCGGTCGCCGAGCAGTGTGAGCGCTTTTGCCTCACTATGCGCGGGCGCGCGGAATCGCTCAACGCCTCCGTCGCGGCTGGCGTGCTGCTCTACGTCGTCTCCGAGGCAATGCCCCGCTGAGCATCCTAAAAGCTCGTACTGAATCATCCGAAAGGAAATCATCATATGGAACAGACAATCGCAAAAAAAGTCCTCGTCGTGGTAGACATGCAAAACGATTTTATCTCCGGTTCGCTTGGCTCGAAGGAAGCGCAGGCGGTAGTCGAGCCCGTCGTGAAGCGCATTCTCGACTTTGACGGGCTGATTCTCTACACGCTCGATACGCACACCGAGGATTACCTCAACACGAAAGAAGGGCAAAAGCTGCCAGTTCCGCACTGCATCGCGGGCACCAACGGCTGGGCGCCGAATTCCGCCATCTGGATGGCGCTGATGCACAAAAACGTGGCGGACGAGCAGCACATGATCGCGAAGGACACCTTTGGTGGCGTGAGCCTGCCCATGCGCATCCATGAGATGCTGGAGGGCGTCGAGCCGGAGGAGATCGATCTTGTCGGCCTCTGCACGGATATCTGCGTGATCAGTAACGCACTACTCCTCAAGGCGTTTTATCCCGAATCGACCATCACGGTAGACGCCGCAGCCTGCGCTGGCGCAACGCCCGAAGGGCATAAGACCGCGCTCACCGCGATGAAAGCCTGCCACATCGACATCGTGAACGAGTAATTTAGCGAAACTAAAATAAAAACGCCCTACGGGGCGTTTTTTTATTTCTGCTCATTCTTGTTTTACAAGGTGCTCCCCTGCTAAGGGAGTAGGTACAATATTACGCGAACCGATTCACGATCTCCTTGAATACCCTGCCCCGCTGCTCGAAGTTATCGAACATATCCCAGCTTGCGCAGGCGGGCGAAAGCAGCACCGCGTCGCCGGAGGCGGCCAGTACGCGCGCGCAGGAGACCGCGTCTTCAAACGTTCCCGTTGCGTGGCAGTAGCCAAGGTAGCCCGTGTCCCGCGCGGTATCGAGAATCTTTTGCTTGGTTTCGCCAAGCACGACGATGGATTTCAGCTGGCTGCCGCGGAAGTTCTCAAACAGCTCATGAAAATCGCTGTGCTTATCGTAACCGCCCAGGATCAGCACGGTAGGTCTGGTCATCGCCTGAATCGCCTTGATGGTCGAATCCGGGTTGGTGCCCTTGGAGTCGTTGATGTACCGCACGCCGTCAAACTCGCGCACAAACTCAATGCGGTGCTCCACACCGGGGAAGCTCCTGAGCGTCTCTCGCACCGCATCGGCGGATATGCCCATGCCGAGCGCAAGCAGCGAGCTCAGCATCGCGTTCTCCAGATTGTGTCCGCCGGGAATCTTGATCTCTTCCGCGCGAATGAGGTCGTATTCGCCGTTTTCGTCTCGGTAGACGACCGTATACCCGCGCAAAAACAGCCCGCGCGGTACCTCGCCCTTGCGCGAGAAATAATAGACACGCGCGGGAGTCAGCCGCGCCATGTCGCGCACGACCGCGTCGTCGTAGTTCAATACAGCAATATCCTCCGCCGTCTGATGATCAAATATCTTGCACTTGGCGGCGATGTAGTTCTCCATCGAGCCGAAGTGGTCGAGGTGGTCCTCCGTGATGTTGCAAACGCCCGCAGCCCGCGCGTGGAAGTGTACGTTTCCCTCGAGCTGCAAACCCGCGGTCTCGGCGACGACGACGTCACCTTCGCGCGTATCGAGCGCGTGCTCGGTGATCGCGACCCCGATATTGCCGAGCACAAACGTGTGCCTGCCGCCGTTTTTGAAGATCTCTCCGGTCAGCGCGGTACAGGTGGTCTTTCCGTTTGTTCCGGTGATGCAGACGAACTCTGCGTGGCTATAGCGATATCCAAGCTCGATCTCGCTGATGACCTCTATGCCGCGTGCCTGCGCCTCGCGTACAAACGGAACCGTCATGGGGATGATCGGGCTGATCACGATGAGCGTAACGCCGTCAAACAGCGCCTGCGGGTCTTCGCCAAGCCGCCAGACGACGTCCACGCCGCTCAGCGCTTCCGCCAGCCCCGGTATCTCGGTCTTCTTGTCGTTGATGACCACGTCCCAGCCGGTGCTTTTGAGCAATTTTGCCGCGCCGACGCCGCTTTTTGCCATGCCGACGATCAGCGCCTTCTTGTGTTGTTCCATTTCGTTTATTGCCTCCAAAAAAATAGCCCGCGAGAACATTCGGGCGATGCGTTATCGAAAATATGGCAGCAGACAGAATGCGCAAATTGCCGCCGTGAGAATGGCATACATCGTTGAAATCTGGGATGCCGGGTGCCCTCTTAGCTCAAAGTGTCGATGCAGCGGTACGGCGCGAAAGAGCTTCTTGCCGCCTTCGCGCGTTTTGCTGAACGATTGCAGCAGGATGGATGCGAAACTGACCAGCAGGCATGCGCTCATGAGCGGTAAAAGGATGATAGTCCGGCTGAGAATGGCCAGCATCGCGACCGCTCCGCCGAGCGCAAGCGATCCGCTCGAGCCGGGTTGGATGCGCGCGGGATAGGTGTTGTAGCGCAAAAAACCGACGCCAGCGCCGCCTACCGCCGCGGCAAAGATCGCGCTGCCGACGAGGTTATGCCCCTGTAGCAGTTCGCCCTGCTGATTGGCTGTCGACGCCATCGCTGCAAATATCGCAATCATCGCCAGCGCATACACTGTGCTAACGCTCGTAACAAGCCCATCCATTCCCTCACTCAGGTGCGCGGCGTTGGCTTCAAGCATCACGGTCATGATCACCAGCGGCACATACCAGAATCCGATCTGCCATTCTCCGCCGGAGATCGGCAGATGCAGAGAGGAGCCAATCAGCGGGGAGCGATACGCCCAGATCGCAATGATCGCGGCAAAGACCAACTCAGCACCGATCATCACGCTGGCGCGAAGGCCGATTCCGTCCGGGTCGCGTACGCGAATAAAATCATCGATGAATCCCAGCACACCGAATGCAAGCATCGCGACCAGCGCGGGTAGCGCAAACTCCATCCCGTCCATGCCGAAGATGAGCGTCGCAATCGAAGCTGCAAGCAACACCAGCACACCGCCCATGGTTGGCACGGGCGGTTTCGGCGGCGGCGCCTGCTTTTTTTTTGAGGATGGTTGCGGCGGTGGTTCGGGGGAGTCTTCCGGCTCCGGTCTGGTTGGTTTCAGCCGCGCCAGCACGGGAATCAGCAGCGGGCCAAGCAGCCAAACGATCACAAACGCCGTCAACGCGGTCATGAGTATTTGCAGCATATCGGTATTATACCCCCGAAAATACGCTTGGGACAATCCCCAAAACGGCGGGATGTTTGTTTGCCGCCTGCGCGGCAAACAAATACCGCAAGCAGCCTGTATGTTCAAGCGTTACTTGCGGTTGTTTGTTATTTTCGTTTGAATTACAGCTCGCCGAGCAGCTCCTCGACAATCTCTTTGTCGTCAAAGTGATACTTTGTGCCGTTGATCTCCTGATAGTTCTCGTGGCCTTTGCCCGCGATCATGATCACGTCGTCGTTTTGCGCGGCGGCTAATGCATAGCGGATCGCCTCTTTGCGGTTCTCGATGACGGTGTATTTCGTTCCGCTTCGCTTCATTCCCTCTTCGATCGACTCGATGATTGACATTGGTTCTTCCGTACGCGGATTGTCGCTCGTGATGACCGCAAACTCGGAGAACCTGCCCGCGATTTCGCCCATGATGGGGCGCTTGGCGCGGTCTCTGTCTCCGCCGCAGCCAAAGACGCAGATGACGCGGCCTTTTGCAAACTGCTGCACGGTCTTGAGCACGTTTTCCAACGCGTCGGGCGTATGCGCATAGTCGACAAATACCGAAAATCCCCTGTTTGTCTTCACAGGCTCCAGCCTGCCGGAGACACTGGTCAGCGATTCCAGTCCGGCTTTGATCGCGCTGAGCTTCATGCCGACCGCAAGCGCCATACCGGCGGCACCCATCGCGTTAAACACGGAGAACAGCCCGGGAATCGCAAGATTCATGAGCACCTCGCCCTCCGGCGTATGCAGATCAAAGCGGACGCCGTCGGTCGTGATGTCGATATCCGTCGCGGAGATATCCGCGCGGTCGCGCACGCCGAAGGTAAGAATCGGAATCGTTAAGCCTTCCATGATGCGCGCGGAGTAGGGATCGTCCACGTTGACGACAGCCTTTTTGCTGTTGAGGAAGAGAATCTTCTTCGCGGCAAGATAGTTGTCAAACGATTTATGATAATCCAAATGGTCTTGTGTGAGGTTGGTAAACAGACCTACATCAAACTTAATGCCGTGAACGCGGAATTGCTCCAACGCGTGGGAGCTTGTCTCCATCACGACGAGGTCAACATGCGCATCCGCCATCATGCGCAGGATGCGGAAGAGATCGACCGATTCCGGCGTGGTGCGGTCTGTGTGGATGCTTTCGTTGCCGATGAGGTTGCGGATTGTGCCGATGACGCCGACCTTCTTGCCCGCCTGCTCGGCAATCGCCTTGACCATATAGGTCGTGGTGGTCTTGCCGTTCGTGCCGGTGACGCCCAACATCATCATCTCACGCTGGGGATATCCATAGAACGCGGCAGCCATTTCGGCCATCGCTTTGCGCGCGTTTTTGACCACGAGCTGCGGCACGGGAACCGGAAGCTCCCGCTCAACCAACAGTGCCGTTGCACCGTTTTGAATCGCACCCTCGGCAAACGTATGCCCGTCGAGCAGCGAACCCACGATGCAGCAAAACAGGCTGCCTTTTTTCACTTTTCTTGAGTCGTATTCAATGGAGACGATATCCGTATCTTCGCCTTCATAGCGCAGGCCGGATGCCATTGCCAGTTCCGAAAGCAGCATGTCGTTACCTCCCGTCGCGCGGAACCTTCCGCGCCCTTTGAAAATAGAAATCGGTATATCATTCACCGTGCGGGTACACCGTCCGGCGGAACAATCATCATAGCCCTGTACCGCGCGTCATCCTTCCGGCAGCGGTGTCGGCGCGGCTGGCGTCGCGTTCGCGTCCGGAGATGTCGAAGGCGAAGGAGAAGGTTTGGGGAACGTCACGTAGATCACCGTTCCCGGATCAACCTTTGTGCCCGCCTCGATGGACTGGGTATCGATCTGTCCGGTGCATTGGGTCTTATCAAAGCTCAGGACCAACCCGAGTTTCGCGAGTGTGTCAAATGCATCCTGTCTGCGGCGTTCGACGAGGTTCGGCACGACGACTTGTTCTTTGTAGAGCTGGTCATCGTTAAACGTCGTCATGGATGTATAGAGTATCACGATGGAGCCGGAGGGCGCTTCCGTATTTCCGGCAGGATATTGTGCAACAACGCCTGCTGCATCCTCGCTCGGAACGGTGTACGCCTGAAATCCCTCTTGCTTGAGCGCATAAACCGCATCTCTTGCCGTCATACCCGTCACGTTTGGCACGGTGGAAGTCTTCGTCTTGGTGTCCAGATCCGGCAGAATGCCGTAATACTGCACGAGATCGGTCAGGATCTTGGATGCCCAATAGCCTGCAATGCTGCTCGCTTCCATATAGGGCACCTGCGGCTCGTCTATGATGAGCATGCAGACAAGCTGGGGATCATTGACCGGTAAGAAGCCGATGTATGAGGCAACTACGCGCATGCGATCGGGCGTTACCCCGTCCTCCGCAAACTTGCGCGAAACCCCGCTGAACCCGCCAACCGGATAGTTGATGACCTGCGAGTTGCTGGCGTTACCCTTCTCCGCTACTTTTTGCAGTAGGGAGCGCATGGTTGCGGAAGTGCTAGCGCGGTTGACTCTGCGCAGAATGGTCGGCTCGTTCTTCACGATGATGGTACCGTCCGTCGAGGTGATGTTATCCACCACATACGGCTGCATGAGCGTTCCGCCGTTGATGATCGCACAAAACGCATTTGCCATTTGAATTCCGGTCGTGGTGATGTTTTCGCCAAACGCGATCTTGGATAAATCGCTTTCGCGAATGTATTTGCGATGGATGACTTCGCCGGTGTCTTCACTAGGGATGCCGACGTTCGTCTCCGTACCGAAGCCGAAGTTATAGATGTAGTCGTAGAACTTGTTGATTCCGGTCGCAAGCGCCATATCCGACATCGCGAGGTTGCAGGAGTTATTCAGTGCTTCAGAGAGTGTTTCGCTTCCGTGTCCTTTTGTATTCCAGCAGGGCACGCGCTCCAGTCGGAAGATCTTAAACCCTTCGCATTTATAGCTGCTGGCCTCCGTCGTAGAGCCGGAATCCAACGCAGCCGCTGCGGTGATCACGTCAAACATGGAGCCGGCTTCGTAAGTATCCGTCACAGAGCGCACACGGGACATCGACATGAGCTCGGTTACCATATCACGCGGCGGGTTGTTGAGGTCAAAGGATGGATAGGAGCCAACCGCCAATATCTCGCCTGTGTTTGGGTTCATGATGAGTCCCGATACGCTGGTTGCACGGTTTAGCTCGTAGCACTGCTGGAGATACTTTTCCAGATAGCTCTGGGTTACGGAATCCGCCGTGATCGTCATATTATAACCTTCGATCGCCGCGATGTAATCCTGCTCACCATAGGAAAGCGGATTGTTCTTTCGGTCGACTTCGATAACGAGGCGTCCCGCTGTACCCGCGAGGTAGGAGTTGTATTCCGCTTCCAGTCCCGTCTGCCCTTCCGTCTCGATGCCGGTAAACCCGATCAGCTGCGTAAAAAGCTGTCCAAAGGGATAGTAGCGCTTCATGTCCGTGGTATAAGAGATACCGTTGCCGAGCTGCAACGCTTCGAGCTGGTCGATGACCGAGCTCTCCACCTGGCGCTTGAGCTGCACCTGCAACCTGAGTTTGCCGGTTTCCGGATCGGGTGAGATGCGCTCCATCACATAATCATAGTTGAGGCCGAGCACCTCGGAAACCTCGGTGGCAACGCGAACACGATCATCCGCCGCAATCGCGGGCGGGTTGGCGAGTACGCGGTAGGCCGTTCCGCTCTGCGCGAGAACCAGGCCGTTTCGGTCGACTATCTTGCCGCGCTGGGCAGCTAAATTCTGCCTACGCGTCCACTGCACCTCTGCCTTTGCTTTCAACTCAGGTCCCTGGATAATCATAACCTGTGTGAGGCGAAGCGCAAGCAACAGCATCAGCAAGCCTGCGAATACCATTAATAGAACGAGTTTTTGTTTAATCTTCGGCGCGGGGGCCGCTGTTTTAGCCATTGGTCAATCGTCCTTTCGTAAGATCAACCGCCCGCGGGCGGCTGTTCCCCCCCGCCCGAAGTGCCTGAAGTAGAGGTCGGTTCCGGCGTCGTTTCCGGCGCTGTGGTCGCCCCGCCTTCCGGTATCGTGGTTGGCGCGGGCGTAGTATTATCAAACGGAAGCGGATCTCCGATCCGCACGTACTGGTTCTTTTCGGGATAGCGCATGCCGTATGCTTCCGCAACCTTCTGCGCATCCTGAATGGTCACCGCGCACTCGATTTGTACTTCCAGCTCGTTGATGCGCAGGTCTGTCGTGTCACTCTCGTTGTTGAGCGCGTTGATGTCCGCATAAGCGCGCGAAATGCGCTCATAGCCGGAGAGCGTAAAGAGCACCATGCCCGCAAAAAGGAAACCGCTGATGATCAAGCCGACGCGCCCGAGCGAAGACATCTCCGGTTTATTGACGCGAACACCGGGCTCCGGGGCGGTTCTCGATCCCTTGTGCGGACGCGCTGCACGCGCCTCATACGCCTCTTGCTCTTCCTTCGTTGGCATATAGAGTCTGGTCGTTGGTGAACGACCTTTTTTGCGATCGTCTTCGAAGCGGATATCCAATGAAAATTCCCTTCCAATCAAGCGAAAATTCCGCTCACCGGCGCGGCATAACCGCCCGATCGCAATCGTTCGCTAGATCTTTTCGATGCAGCGGAGTTTTGCACTGGTCGAGCGGGAGTTCTGCGCTTCCTCTTCAGCGGAGGCGGTCAGCGGTTTCTTGGTGAGGATCTTCGCCTTCGGTTGCTTACCGCAGATGCAGATCGGCGCGGAAGGCGGACACGTGCAGGGGTTCTCAAAACGTCGGAATGCCTGCTTGACAATACGATCCTCCAGTGAATGAAATGTAATTATACACAGTCTTCCGCCTTTTTGCAACAGATCGCAGGCCTGCTCCACCGCCTGGTCCAGCCCGCTCAACTCGCCGTTTACCTCGATTCTTAGCGCCTGAAACGTCCTGCGCGCGGGGTGTTGCGGCTCATTGCGGTACTTGCCCGGGATGGCGTCGCGCACGATCTGCGCCAGCTGAAGGGTGGTCTCGATGGGATATTGTTCACGTGCGTGACAAATCTTGTCCGCAATTCTACGGCTGAAACGCTCTTCTCCGTAAGCAAAAAAGATGCGCGTGAGCTCCGCTTCGGAGTAAGTGTTGATGATGTCCTTTGCAGAAAGGCGTGCGCCCTGGTCCATGCGCATGTCCAGCGGTGCATCCGTCTTATAGGAAAATCCGCGCTCCTGCGTATCCAGCTGGTGAGACGATACGCCGAGATCGAGCAGGATTCCGTTGACCTCCGCGATACCCGCCGCGGTCAGCAACGCCTTCATATCAAAAAAGTTGCCGTGCAACGCGGTAAATCGGCTTCCAAACGAAGATAGCCGGTCCCCCGCCGCGTGCACGGCTTCCCAGTCCCTGTCAATTCCAATGAGTCTGCCGGTCTGCGGCAGAATAGATAATACCGCCTCGGCATGGCCGCCGCCACCGAGTGTTCCGTCTACAAAGATGCCGCCGCGCTCCGGCGCAAGCAGCGCCAGCGTTTCGTTCAGCAGCACCGGAATGTGTGTAAATTGCTCGCTCATATGCCGAGTGTCGCCAGATGTGCCAGCGCCTCGCTATAGTTCTCCTCGCTTGCTGCGTTATAGGCAGCCAGCGCTTCCGGATTCCAAATCTCTACACGTTCGCCAACGCCAATCAGCGTTGCGTCCTTGTTTAAGCCCGTGAGTTCGCGCAGCTGCGCGGGGATGAGGATGCGACCCTGCTTGTCGATTTCGCAGGCCGCCGCCATGGAATAGAGCTTTCTGCGGATCGCCTGACCCTGCGTGTCGCTCACCGCAAGCGCGGAGAGCTTCTGCGAAAAGCGTTCCCACTCTTCCAGCGATCTGCCGGTGAGGCATGCGGCACTCGTGGACTCCAATAAGCCAAGGGTGATGACAAGCGTATCTCCCACGCTTTCCCGCCACTTCGCCGGGATAAATACGCGGCCTTTAGCATCCAGCATATGTTCGAAAGAACCGATCAGCACGCGTTTCCCTCCTCCGGCAAGTAAATACTATTTAATAAGGATATACTTCCCCCAGACTTACGATGAGTATACACCACAATCCCCCATTTGTCACCACTTTCATGTATTTTTTGCCCACTTTTTTTGAATTTTTTGAAAATAAACGTTCGTTTGCATGTTTGAGCCTGTCGGCAGGGTCCCGGATGGGTTCCGGTGCGACACAAACTATGGTATACTGTGTTTATCTTCGTGCCAGATATGGTGTAAGGCACATTCAAACCACCTGCAAAACCCGCAGAAACAGCGGATTTCTTCGTTTTTGCAGGAGTTCTTTGTTTTTTTCGGCGGTTCCCCGCCGATTTGCTTTCGAACATTCTTTTTGTTCGGGACAGGAGTCTTTACGGCATCGGATGACTCAGTAGATAAAATCAAAATTATTATCGCTATTTCGGCTTGAGAACAGGAGTCTTTATGGCATCGGATTATACAGTAGACAAAATCAAAATCATGGAAGGATTGGACGCCGTTCGCATGCGCCCGGGCATGTACATCGGCTCGACGGGTCAGCGTGGTCTCCACCACCTTCTCTGGGAAATCATCGATAACTCGATCGACGAGGCTGCAAACGGCTACGCCAACGAGATCGCGGTGACGATCCATAAGGATAACTCCGTCACGGTCGTGGACAACGGCCGCGGCATTCCCGTGCAGATTCACGAAAAGATGGGCGTCTCCGGCGTGGAGGTCGTCTTTACCCAGCTGCACGCGGGCGGCAAATTCGGCAACGATTCCTACGGCTATTCCGGCGGGCTCCACGGCGTCGGCGCATCGGTGGTCAACGCACTGTCCGAATGGGTCGAGGTCGAGGTTGCGACCGACGGCAGGCTTTATAAAATGCGCTTCACCAGCGAAGAGGACGCGACCGGCAAGATCATCTCCGGCAAAGCGGTCGCTCCCCTGGAAGAAATTGGCCGCACGCGCCGTCAGGGCACGAGCGTGACGTTCATGCCCGACGCGAGAGTGTTTGAGACCGTGGAGATGAGCTATGACAGTATCGTAAAGCGCATCCGTGAGCTGTCTTACCTCAACCGCGGCACCAAAATGACGCTTTTGGATGAACGCATCGGGCATCAGAAGAAGACCGAGTATCAGTTTAACGGTGGCTTAAGCGATTTTGTGAGCTATCTCAACGGCGACAAGACGCCGCTCTACGAGCCGCCGATCCACTTTTCCGGTTCCTCTGGCGGCATCATCGTCGAAGTCGCGCTCCAGCACAACGACGGATACGCGGACAACATCTTCTCCTATGTCAACAACATCCCCACCACCGAGGGCGGCACGCACGAGACGGGTCTCAAGGCCGCGCTCACAAAGGTGCTTAACGACTATTGCCGCAAGATGGGCTACCTCAAGGACAAGGATGCGCCGCTCACCGGCGAGGACTTCCGTGAGGGAATCACCGCCGTGCTCTCGCTCAAAATGCGTACGATCCAGTTTGAGGGGCAGACCAAGACCAAGCTCGGCAACACGGAGGCGCGCCCCGCGGTGGAGAGCGTCGTCACCGAGCAACTCACGCCGTACTTAGAGGATCTCAAGCACGGCGAAGTCGCGACCATCATCGCGGAAAAAGCGGTCAAGGCCGCAAAGGTGCGCGAAGCCGCGCGCAAAGCGAAGGCCACCGCGCGCGAGAAGAATAAGCTCGAAAACGCGCCGCTGGTGGGCAAGCTCAGTAGCTGCTCCGGCAGAGACTACAGCAGAAACGAACTATTCATCGTCGAGGGAGACAGCGCGGGCGGTTCCGCCAAGCAGGGACGCGACCGGAAGTTTCAGGCGATTCTGCCGCTGCGCGGTAAGCCCCTGAACGTCGAGAAAAAGCGCATCGACCAGGTGCTGCAAAACGAAGAATTCCGCTCGATCATCACCGCGGTCGGCACCGGCATCGGTGAGGACTTCGATATCTCCGCGTTGAATTACGACAAGATCATCATCCTGTCGGACGCGGATCAGGACGGCGCGCATATCCGCGCGATCCTGTTGACCTTCTTCTACCGTTATATGAAGGAACTCATCACCGAAGGGCACGTATATATCGGGCTTTCGCCGCTCTACAAGGTGCAAAAGGATAGCAAGCGCCTCTATTGCTATGACGACGAAGAGCTCCGCGCCGCGACAAAATCGGTCGGCAAAGGCTACACGATTCAGCGCTACAAAGGCCTTGGTGAAATGAACCCGGAGCAGCTCTGGGAAACGACGATGAACCCCGAAGGGCGCGCGCTGATCCGCGTGAATATAGAGGACGCGGCGGACGTCGAGCACCTCGTAACCGTACTCATGGGCGATAAAGTGCAATCGAGAAAAGAATACATCTTCGAAAACGCAGACTTTAACAAAAACAACAGCGAGATGTTTGAGAAGCTGAAAGACTAAATCTCTGCCCGGAGATGAAAACCGAGCGCGTAAGTTATGGTGCAATCTTACGATTCTGTAACAAAAACGCACGTTTCGAGAGACGATAGACGATAAAGGAATTTTTGATATGCCGAAAGAACCCGTACAACTCAAGCTGGAGAAGATCATCCAGCGAAACATGGACGAGGTAATGCACCAGTCCATGATTCCGTATGCCGAGCACGTCATTCTCGAGCGCGCGCTCCCGCGCGTGGAGGACGGACTCAAGCCCGTGCAACGGCGTATCCTCTACACCATGCTGGAGCTGAGCCTCACCCCCGACAAACCGCACCGCAAGAGCGCGCGTATCGTCGGCGATTGTCTGGGTAAATACCATCCGCACGGCGACACCTCCGTCTACGACGCGATGGTGCGCATGGCGCAGCCGTACAACATGTGCGTTCAGCTTGTAGATGGTCACGGCAATTTCGGCAGTGTGGATGGCGACAGCGCAGCTGCGATGCGCTATACCGAGGCACGCATGACGGAAGCCGCCATGCAACTTCTGCGCGACATTGAGAAAGACACCGTCAGTTTCTCGTTTAACTTTGACGATACGCTCAAGGAGCCGGATTTATTGCCGGGGCGCTTTCCAAACCTGCTGGTCAACGGTGCCAGCGGTATCGCAGTGGGTCTTGCCACCAACATTCCCCCGCATAATCCCGTGGAGGCGATCAACGCCGTCATCGCGGTGATGGACAACCCCCGCGTCACACTCGAAGAACTCATGCACATCATCCCCGCGCCGGACTTCCCCACCGGAGGATTCATCCTCGAATCCTCCGAGGTCGAGCAAGCCTACCGCACCGGACGCGGCAAGATCTATATGCGCGCGAAGACCCATTTTGAAGAGCAGAAAAACGGCAAGACCTTTATCGTCATCACCGAGCTGCCCTTTCAGGTCAACAAAGCGAACATGCTCGAGAAAATTCTCGCCGTCAGTCAGGAAAAAAAGGCGATGTTCTCCGGCATTGCGGATATTCGCGACGAAAGCGACCGCACAGGCATGCGCGCCGTCATCGAGATCAAAAAGGATGGAGACCCGGAGCGCATTCTGCAATATCTCTTCAAGTATTCCGATCTGCAGATGACGTTTGGCGTCAACATGGTCGCCATCGCGGGCGGCAAGCCCCAGCAGTTGAACCTCAAGCAGATCATCGCGCACTACATTCGCCATCAGCGGGATGTGGTCACCCGCCGCACACAGTTTGAGCTGGACGCGGCGCTTAGGCGTGAGCACATCTTAGCAGGTCTCATGATCGCGGTGGACAATCTCGACGCGGTTATTGCATTGATCCGCGCGAGCAAATCGCCCAAGGAAGCGCGCGAAGGCCTGATGAAGACGTTCGCCCTCTCCGAAGTGCAGGCGCAGGCGATTCTCGATCTGCGTTTGCAGCGCCTGACCAACATGGAACTCGTCACCATCAAGCGCGAATACGCCGAGGTGGTGCGTTTGATCGAAGAGCTCCGCAGCATCCTCGCCAGCGAGAAGAAGCTGCTCGCTTTGATTAAAAAGGAACTTGTCGAGATTCGCGAGCAGCTCGCCGTCTCCCGCAGAACGACGTTTGTCGCCTGCGACGAAACGCCAATCGACGAAGCGGAGGATTTCACCGTGGTCGAGGATGTCACCGTCTGCATCTGCGAAGGGCTGAAGGTGCGCCGCATGCCGACGAAGGTGTTCTCACTCGCGGCGATTTCGGAGGATAAGCCTCTGTTCGTGCTCGAAACCCGCTCCAACCAGCGCATCCGGCTATTTACGGATCAGGGTGCGCTCTTGTCCCTCGCGGTAGAGGAGCTTCCGGAGACCCGCGCGACGACGAGAGCAGCAAACCTCGCCTCGCTCCTGCCGTTTGAGAAAAACGAGAAGATCATCGCGCTTTACTCCGATGATGAGGAAGGCGACTATCTCTTCTACCTGCGCGATGGCAACATCAAGCGCACATCGGCTGCCGAATATCGCGTCCGCGTCAAGCGTACGGCTGCGGTCGCGCTCCGGGACAAAGACCGCGTGCTATTCATCGAGAAATACGAGCCCAGATCCATCCTCATGGTCACGAAGCTCGGCATGAGCATCCGCTTTGCTGCGGATACGATTCCCGCGATGGGTCGCGTCTCCGGTGGCGTGAAGTGTATCAAGCTCGAAAAGGGCGACGAGGTACTCTATGCAGCCCTCGTGCCGGACGAGGCGGAGGTTTTGACCATCACCGACAAGGGATTCGGCAAGCGTTCGCCGATGTTTGACTACGACCTGCAGGGCAGAAACGGAAAGGGTCTCAAGACATTCGACCTCAAGAAGAACGGTTCCAACGGCACCTGCGTCGCTGCGGTTGTGGTCCTCTCCGAGCCCAAGACCGTTACCCTCGTGCAACGGCATGGCGCAAAAACCGCGATCCACACGGCAGAGGTGCGCATCGAGCCCCGCGCGGGCAAGGGCAATATGCTCGTCGCGGTCGTGCTGGACGACGACGTGATCGGGATCGAATAACTCCTCACGAAAACCACTCATACAACAAGGCACTCATCCAATCGGGCGAGTGCCTTTGTTTTACGTAAAGATCGAATATTTCACATTTCACATCGGTGCGATTATCGTTCCATTGTGTTATGATTGGAAAATGCAATACAACATTGGAGGGTCTATGAAAGCGAAACGAATGATCGCAGTCCTACTGCTCGCTACTCTGTGTTTTACCATGACCGCGTGCGCCACTGGCAGCAGCGCCGATGTACTTGGCGTCACCTACCCGACCACGCCGTTGGATACCGCGTCCGGTGGCAGCGCGGCGCAGAGTGACGACGCGATAGCCGCAGGCGAAGTCTACCGCAACGAGTATTTTAACTTCACCTGCAATCTTTCGGACGAGTGGTATGTGCTCAACGCGGATGAGGTCGATCAGGTGATAGGCACGGCCAGAGACGCGATGGGCGAAGGCGACGCGAGCGACGTCATCAAGAAATCGCTCGACGACGGCACGTCAACCATGGACTTTTATGCGGTTTCTGGCAGCGGCACGCAGACAATCAACATCGTTCTGGGCAAAGGGACGCTCCTTCAGCGCTTCCTCACGGAGAAACAGCTTCTGGAGGCTTCCATCCCGCTGCTGAGCGCCGGGTTGGAGAATATGGGCGCAAAGAACATCACCTACACCAACGAGACAGTCACCGTTCTGGGCAAAGAGCACGCGGCGACCTTTGTATCGGCAGAGTATCAGGGCGTTTCGCTGGGCGAGCGCATATTCCTGATTCTCAAAGGGTCCTATCTTTCGACGATTACGATCACAGATATGGCTGGCAACTCCACTGATGATGCGCTTGCCTATTTCCAAAGCATCAACTAAGTCGGAATCGCGTTCAAGTAAAAACCGGGCTGCCTCTGATCGGGCAGTCCGTTTGTTATTCTCCCAAATAATCCATAATAGAGGAAGCAATCTTACGCTCTGTATTGTGCGCGGCAGTTGTGATACACTCATACAAGCGAGTGTTGTCGCATCAAAAAAGCGCTCCAACCGAGCGCAAAATCTACTAATGTTATTCTACAGTGTGAGGAAACCGATGGAATCCGATGTTCAAAATCCACTGCTTGCATCCGCCAGAGGACAGATCTTCTCCAGCTATCAAATGCTGGAGACGCTGGTCGACGTCTGCCCGGACGAGATATGGCAGAGCGTATACGGCGAAGTGCCGTTTTGGTATCAGGTGTATCACACGGCGTATTTTGTCGATTACTGGTTTCGCGAAGACCGCTTGAGTGCAAGCTTTCCCAGCCTGCGCTTCGACCCGCGCATTCCGCCGGAGTTCGAGTGGGCGGTTCCGCAGGATGCTTATCTTTCGCGCGAGATCATGCGTCTCTATCTGCGCCTGATCCGGCAAAAGCTTGTGCGCATCTTTGCCGCACGCACGGATTCCGATCTTGCCCGTCCAGCCTTTTTGCAGGAGCCGGATGTCACGCTATTGGACGCGATTTTTTCGCAGACGCGGCACATCATGTATAACGTCGGCTACTGCAACGGCATCCTACGGGCGCACGATCTGGACGAATCCGACTGGTACGCGTATAACGAAACAGACGAATAGCGACGGCGCATCTTGCGCTTAAGCCCCTTCGCGCGCCAGGCGTGCCCAGAGCGAAACCACCGCTTCACAAAGTGAGCGCTCTTCCGGCTTGAGCTGCCAGAGCGGAATCTGGCGCGGTTTTCGTCTGCCGTAAAGAAAGCGATCGTCCGGCGTAAGCAAATCCGCAAACGCGGTAATGGTCGGTAACAGCGTCGCCTCGGCAAGCAACACATCTTTTTCGTAAACGTCGAGCTGCCAGCCGTTTCCACCCTTTTCGCCAAAACCGAATACGCAGCCGAATCCGTCCGACTTCTGCTCAAACGGTTCTGCAACGAGCTTCGGCTCCCGCAGCACGCTAAGCGTGTAACGCTCCCCCTGCCAGTCGATCAGCGTGAGCCCCGCATGATCGGGCAAGAGCCCCAGCGCGAGCGTGCTGCCGTCGTTTTTTCGTACATATAGCACGCGCTTTGGCAGGCAGTTCTCTCGTTTCAGTTGCTCGACCAGGTCGTCCCGCGCGTCCCATTCGGAGGAAAAGTCGGTTGCATGCATATGATTCTCTCCCCCATATGATCTGTTTCAAGTATACACATTTCCTATGCGAAGACAAGTAAAAATGGTTGGCAAAACGGAGAAACTCGGTTCATGGTTTGGTCTGTTCACTAATGAAGTTTTCCGATATAATTTGAAGCAACAGAAACCTACTTCTATTTCCTGTTTATCGGATCGATGCGATTCCCGAACCCTTCAAACTTTGATCGGAGGCACTCAAATGAATCCAAAACAAAAATCCGTGCTCACCAAGATTTTCGCCATCGCGGGAACGCTCCTGCTCTGGGCGCCGATCCTGTTTATGTTTGTGACTGCGATCATTGGCAGCATACTGGGCAAAGCCCTGCTGTTTGATTATCTCATGCTCGCGGAACTATTCCCGATTGTCGCGCTGGGTCTGGTGCTACTTGTACTTGCGAGTCTGTTGTGTAAGACGTTTCGCAAGTGGTTCGGCTGGGGCAGCGTGGCGGCGCTTGTCGCTTTGACCAGCGGGCAGATCTTCGCCAGCGTGTCGGGTCTGGCTTCCGGTGCACTGGCGGAAAACGGCGCGGTCTTCGGCGTGGTCATCGCCGCGATCGTTGTATATAATTTCATCGTGGTTGCTCTCGCGATCCTCGGCATCCTGCTGATCCGGAGGCTCTTTGCAAAGCAGCCGTCGCAAGTGCTCGTGGAAGAGTAACTGATCGCTGATCTGAGTAAGCCTATCTGAAATGGAGCTCGTATATGCAATATAAAATCAACACCGACCCGAAAAAGATGATCGGCAAACGCCCAAATCTCGCGGAAGAAAATAGCGTGACGGACAATATTATCTCCGCACTCTCCGTGCCTCCGGAGGATATGCCGCTTCCTCCGCTCTCTCCGTTGCCGGCGCACACGCCGGCTTCGGCGACTCCGCCGCGCACGCCGCGCAAGAGAAACCCGAAGGTGATCTCCATCATCGGAACGGTTTTCATCTATCTGCCGGTTCTGTTCGCAGCGGTTTATTTTTTCCACGGCGCGTTGACCGGTCAGCCACTTCCGGTCTTGATGTTTCCGATGATCATGCTGATCGTACGGTTCTCCTCCTACATCGGCGGTCTGATTCTGTATTTCGCAGCTCGTGCCGCGCAGTATCTGCGGAAAACCATCGGCTTCACCACACTCGCCGCGGTGTTGCTGCCGATTGTCAGCTCCTTCATATATGCAAAACCGCTCGCCGCAGTCGATGCGACAAGCGCAGGCCTCAGCCCGGTCGCAGGCTGGATCGCGTTGATCTGTGTCGCGATCTCACTGCTTTGCATGATCGCGCTGTGCGTGTTTAGCGTGCTGATGCTGTTTCGCGTATTTAGAAAAACTGAAAGCCCCGCGACATAAGCCGGACAGAATAATCCTCATAGAAGAGTAAGCGTTGAGAGGAAACCGTTTCAATTTCGTTAAGAGAAGGAAGGCCGCACTTGCACAGCCCGATCGTCATCCGCCACGTGAATATGCGTGGCAAACGTCTCGAACAAAAGTCGCAGGAACTACCCGCAGAAGAGACTTCTGTTGCGCTTTCCGATTTGCCGGAGAGCGCGCCGTTACAAACGCTCGATCCGACTCCGCCGTCCGAGCAGGTTGAGCCGCATCCGCCGCGCAAGCGGAAGCCGTACGGCCTCGCGATTGCCGCAGCAATGCTTGTTTTTGCGCCGTTTCTATTCGCAGTCAACATGAGCGCTTTTGGCCTCATCCTAGTAGGCGATCCAACCTTAATCGTGTTTCTTGCCGTTCCTTTGCTCGGCATCCCTTTGTCCAATGTCGGGAGCCTTCTGTTGTATCTATCATCGCGAGCAGCGAACTACATGAGGAAACCCGTCATCTTAGTATCTCTTGAGCTTCTCGTGCTGCAAATCGGTTCTTCTGTGATCTATTCAAAGAATATCAGGTCGTTTGAGTTTGATTTCCAAAGTTTGAAGAACCCGCTTCTTGCAATCGTACTCGCAAGCCTTATCCTATTGTGTATGATCGTGCTTTGCGTCTTCTCTGTGCTGATGCTGGTTCGCTTGCTCCCGAAGCGTCCGGCGAAGAAAACCCCGGCTTAACCCAATCGCCCGCTTTATGCGGGCTTTTTTATACAGTTAAAGGCATCATTGTGTGACCTCGTCTCTCGACAGAGCGTTTTGTAGATGCTAACATTCAAGTGTAAGCAGATTTGCTCACAAAGGAGATCATACTATGGAACAGAATGAGAAACGCGTCATCTATCTCGCGGGCGGGTGCTTCTGGGGCATGGAGAAACTCATGCAGTCCATCCCCGGCGTGCTGGACGCCGAAAGCGGCTATGCCAATGGAACCGGCGAGCGGGATGCAGATTATAAAACCGTATGCACCGGCAAAACAGGATTTCGCGAGACGGTCAAGGTCACCTATGACCCCAATCGTGTGAGCCTCGATCAGCTGCTGTTTGCCTATTTCGAGGTCGTCGACCCCACAGCGGTCAATCGTCAGGGGCACGACACCGGCACGCAGTATCAGGCGGGCATCTATTATGCCGACGCGGAGTCGCAGGCGGTCGTGGAGCATGTCGCCGCCATCGAACGCGCGCGTACGCCTCGCTTTTCGGTGGAGATTGGCCCGCTCGTCAACTTCTTTCCCGCGGAGGAATATCATCAGGACTATCTGGATAAGAACCCCAACGGCTACTGCCATATTCCGTTTGCAGAGATTGCGCGCCTTTCCAAGGGCACCATCGACGCGGGACGCTATCGCAAGCCGGATGAATCACAGATTCGCGCCTCCCTCACGCCAGAGCAGTTCGCCGTGACCCAGCAGAGCGCGACGGAGAGCCCGTTTACCAGTGAGTTTTACGGCAGCAAAACGCGCGGGCTGTATGTGGACGTCGTCACAGGTGAACCGCTGTTCACCTCGGACGACATGTACCATTCCTCCTGCGGCTGGCCTTCGTTCACCAAGCCGGTCGAGCCTTCCGTCGTAGTCGAGCGCACGGACAGCAGCCATTGCATGCGCCGCGTGGAGGTTCGCTCCCGCGCGGGTGACTCGCATTTGGGTCACCTGTTTGAAGGAGACGCGGAGTCCCCCAATGGCATTCGATACTGCATCAACGGCACTTCCTTGCGCTTTGTGCCGTTTGACGAGCTGGATACGCAGGGGTATGGATATCTGAAGGACAAGTTCAAAGGCTGACAACCGCTTCTAAAACTGAAAAACCGAGCAAAGCGCGCGTTTTTGTGCTATACTGCCAATGCGCGCTTTTTACTGTGCGCGAAGCGATCCTATCATCGGAGTGAGCGTAAATGATCTATCTCGACAACAGTGCCACCACGCGCGTTCTGCCGGAATCGGCGGACGCTGCTTTTCGCGCGATGACCGAGCTTTTTTATAACCCGGCCAGCGCATATAAGCCCGCCGTAGCCACCGAAAAAGCGGTGGAGTCCGCGCGCGCTCGCCTTTCCGCCGCGCTGTACAGCGCTCCCGGCGAGCTTCTGTATACCTCCGGCGGGACGGAGTCCAACAACATGGCAATTCTGGGTGCGCTGAAATCCATGCGCGGGAAGAAGCGAATCATCACCACCGCAGGTGAGCATCCCTCAGTCTACGAAGTTTTCCGCTCGCTGGAAGCAGCGGCTGATACCGAGGTCGTCTTTGTGGGGCTCCACGCGAATGGCACAGTCAATCTATCGAAGCTGGAACGGGAGCTGACCGAGGACACCGCGCTGGTGAGCGTCATGCAAGTCAATAACGAGGTTGGCGCGATCAACGACCTTACCGCCATCTCCGCGCTGATCAAAAAGCATGCTCCGGCCGCGCTGCTGCATTCGGACGGGGTGCAGGCGTTCTGCAAGCTCCTCTACGCAAAGCTACCGGTCGATCTTTACAGCATCAGCGCGCATAAGTTTCATGCGCCAAAGGGCATCGGCGCGCTGTATGTCAAAAACGGTGTCAAATTCACGGGCGGGCAGATCGGCGGAGGTCAGGAGAAAAATCTTCGTTCCGGCACACTGAATGTGCCCGGTATCCTAGGCCTTGACGCCGCGCTGGAGCAATATCAGTCGCATCAGGCGAAGTGGATTGCGAACATGCGAGATTGCAAGCTCCGACTCTGGCAAAACCTGAGCACGATTGCGGATGTGTGCCTCAACGGCCCCGTGCCGGAAGAGGGAGCTGCACACATTCTCAACATCTCTTTCCCCGGCGTACGCGGCGAGGTGCTGGCCAACGCGCTCTCCGAGCGGGAGATTTTCGTCTCCACCGGCAGTGCCTGCTCCACGCATAAGAAGGGGCAAAACCGGATTCACGCCGCGATGGGCATCACCGGTGCCCGCGCGGAAGGCGCGCTCCGCTTCAGCCTGTGTCCCTTTAGCACACTGGAAGAAATGGACACGGCTTCGCAAGCACTCGTCGAACAGGTTGCGTTTTTACGCCGCTTTCAGCGCAGATAACGATCGGTTGTAAGCGGATCTCATTTCCTCAACAGAAACATACGAATTTGGAGAATCACATGGAAGCAGTCATGCTCGTTCGCTACGCAGAAATCCACCTCAAGGGTTTAAACCGCCCCTATTTTGAGCGCAGTCTTATGAAGCGTATCTCGCTCGCCCTCCGTCCGCTCTCGGTCAAGGTCGTCCGCGAGCAAGGGCGCGTGTTCGTCTTCGGCATCCCGGCGGAGTCGATGGATGGGGCGGCAAACAAACTCACGCGCGTCTTCGGCATCCACTCCGTCAGCCCCGCACTGGCGGTGGAGAAGGACTGGGACGCGATAGTGGAGGCTTCCATAGCACTCGTCGCCCGCCGTATGGAAGGCATCCCGCAGGCGAGCTTTAAGGTAATTGCCCGCCGCGCGGACAAGCGCTTTGCCATGCGCTCCATGGACATCTGCCGCGTGTTAGGCGGGCTGTTGCTGGATGCGTTTCCCGCGCTGCGCGTGGACGTACACACCCCCGACTTCTACGTCGGCGTCGAGGTGCGTCAGGATCAGGCGTTTATCTTCGCCGATGAGTTACTCGGCGCGGGCGGCATGCCGGTCGGCACAAACGGACACGCCATGCTGCTGATCTCCGGCGGTATCGACAGCCCCGTCGCGGGACACATGATTGCCAAGCGCGGCGTACGCATCTCCGCCGTTCACTTTTATAGCTACCCCTACACCAGCGAACGCGCGCGCGAAAAGGTAGTCGACCTCACGCACATCCTCGCGAGCTACGCGGGCGAGGTCGGGCTGTATCTCGTTCCGTTTACCGAAATCCAGCTCGCAATCTACGAAAAATGCCCCAAGAGCGAAACCACGGTGCTCATGCGTAGGCTGATGATGCAGATTGCGGAAAAGATCGCGCTTACCTGCGGCGCGCAGGCGCTGATCACCGGCGAATCCATCGGTCAGGTGGCGAGCCAGACCATCGAGAGCCTGACCGTCACCAACGACGCGGTCACCATGCCCGTCTTCCGCCCGCTGATCGGCTTCGACAAAGAGGAGATCGTCACCCGCGCGAAGGCGATCGGCTCCTATGAAACCTCGATCCTGCCGTTTGAGGACTGCTGCACCGTGTTCGTGCCGCAGCATCCCGTCACGCGGCCGAAGCTGGAGGAGATCAAAAAGAGCGAAGCGCGGCTCGATTTTTCGCAGA
>JBDKRF010000015.1:0-8556 GCA_039683525.1 Clostridiaceae bacterium | reverse complement strand
AAGACGAACGGCATCGCGCTTGCGGGCGCCGCGGTTCTGCTGGTTGCAGCCGCCGTTCTGCCGCTCATGGGAATGGGCATCTCCGCGCTGGTCGTGCTCCTCGGCGTGTTCCTGTACATGATCCGCGGCACCTACTGGTCCTTCCTCGGCATGTCGAAGATTCCGGCAGCCACGATGGGTACGGCGATCGGTCTGATCTCCTTCATCGGCTACCTGCCTGACATCATCCTGCCGCAGATGAACACCTTCCTCTGGAACACGTTCGGCGATCAGGGCGGCTATGTCTCCTACTTCATCGTCAGCGCAGTGTTCGGCCTCCTCGGCATCGTGATCATCTCGGTCTATGCCAAGATGAACAAGAAAGAGAAAGCTCTGAAAGAAGCTGCGTAAGCCGAACTTCAGAAAACCGCAAGAAAATGCGCGGTTTCCGCGCAGAGTAAGGCAAAAAAGATGAAACTCATTTGTCTGGTCAAGTTTGTACCCGATGTGGGCAGCGCGAAATATGATTTCGAGCGACACACGTTGATCCGGGACAGCGCGCATTTGCAGCTGAACCCTGACGACGTATGCGCGGTAGCGTTCGCACTCAGGATCAAGGCCAGACACCCGGAGACGATTGTTGAGGCGGTGACCATGGCTTCGGCCAGGGTCACCCCCAACATGGAAGACCTGCTGCGTGTCGGCGTAGACCGCGGCGTCATCCTTTCGGACACCGCATTTGCGGGAAGCGACACGTTTGCGACCACACGCGTGCTCGGCAGATATCTCTCCCGACAGGACTACTCCGCAATCCTGACGGGCACGCATTCCATCGACGGCGACACAAGCCATATTCCCGCCCAGTTGGGCGCATCTCTCAACCTTCTGCAGATGTCCGGCATCCACAAGATCGACGAATCGCTGTTTGCGCAGCAGATCGCACGGTTTGACGTGGAGTCGGAGCAGGAAATCACCACCTATCAAACGCAGCTGCCGTGTATCCTGAGCCTGACGCGCGAGAGCGGCTACAAGCTGCCCTATGCAAGCCGGGCGAACCTCGAGAAAGATTTTTCCGCGCAGATACAGGTGGTGACCAATCAGGACCTCGGTTTTTTGCCGAAGGAAGTCGGGCTCACGGGCTCCAAAACCCGCGTGGTCGAAACGTATGCCAAGCGCCTTGAACAGCGCGAGCAGCGCACCGTGCGTGCCGACGAAGCCGGCGTGGATTTCGTCTTCCGTTTCCTGACGGACAAAGGATTCATCTAATATGATTCGTTGTTTGATCGTTATCGATCCGTGTGAAACCGAATGCTCCCTTGACCTGATCGAAGCCGCGCGGCGATTGCACGCAGGGCTTGCGTTCGAGCGGACGGGTGTTCTGTGCTCCATGGCGGAACAACCCGTGCCGCGCGTCTTTGACAGGTTGATCCGGATCGAACAGGCAGACAACGCGTATCTCGACCCCGCGCAGGTGGCGCAGACCATGGCAGAACTGCACCGCGCGAACGGGTACGCCAGCATCCTGATCCCGGCGACGACCTTTGGGCGCATGCTTGCGCCGAGGCTTGCGATGCTGCTCGGCACCGGCCTCGTTGCGGACATCACCGAGATCCGCAGCAACGACGGCGTGGTCGAAGTGATCCGCCCCGCGTACAGCGGTAGCCTCATGGCCTGCATTCGCTTTGTGGGCGATGGCCCAATGATGATGAGCGTGCGCCCGAACGTATTTCATGATATGGTGAAAGAGGAGCGGGCGATGCAGACCGAGTCGATCGTGCTGCAAAGTAGCGAAAAGCGCATCGAGCGAATCGCAGTACAGCCCAAGCAACTCTCCTACGACATCCGCGAATCCGGCGTGCTGGTCTCCGGCGGCGGCGGCGTCGCAAAGTCGTTTGCCAAGATCGAGCGCCTCGCGGAACTCCTCGGCGGAAAAGCCTCAGCCAGCAGGAAGCTTGTGGACGCGGGCATCGCTCCCCGCAGCATACAGGTCGGGCAGTCCGGCAAGACGGTCAGCCCGGAACTCTACATTGCGCTCGGCATCAACGGCGCGATTCAGCACATCGAAGGCATCAAACAGGCAAAACACATCATCTCGGTCAACATCAATAAGGATGCGCCGCTGACGAGCCTCTCCGACATCGTGGTTGAAGGCGACGCAGACCGCTTTCTGGATCAGCTGATCCGCAGAATCCAACAGCACAAAAGCGAATAAACACGGCAACACACACCATCAGGTGTTCCAAAATAACAAATTATATTTTCAGGAGGATATTCTCATGCACGTTTCTGATTTCAACATGGACTTCTTCTCGCTTAAGGGCAAAAATGCGATCGTCACCGGCGGCAACGGAGGCCTGGGTCAGGCATTCACCGTAGCGCTCGCCAAAGCCGGCGCAAACGTGATGGTTCCGAGCCTTGCGGACGACAACGGCAACACCAAAGCGCTGGTCGAAGCCTGCGGCGTCGAGTACAAGTTCCTTGAGGCGAACATCACCGCAGAGGGCGAATGCAAGCGCGTGGTCGAAACCTGCGTAAATACCTGGGGCAGCGTTGATATCCTCGTCAACTGCGCGGGCATCAGCATCAACGTGCGCGACGTCACGCAGTATACCCGCGTCGAGTGGGACAAAATGATTGCCATCAACCTCACCGCGGCGTTCGAGATGATCCACGAGTGCATGATGTACTTCATCCCGCAGAACAGCGGCAAAGTCATCAACATCGCATCGCTCTACTCCTACCTCGGCGGTCAGTGGTCGCCCGCCTACGCCGCCACCAAGCACGGCATCGTGGGACTGACCAAGTCCATGTGCGACGAGCTCGCGCAGTGGAACATTCAGGTCAACGCCATCGCACCGGGCTACTATGCTACTCCGCTCACCGAGATGACCCGCAAGGACGAGAAGCGCAATGCGGAAATCCTCTCGCATATCCCCGCGAACCGCTGGGGCGATACAGCCGACCTGATGGGCACGACCATCTTCCTCGCGAGCCGCGCCTCCGACTATGTCAATGGGGCTACCATCATCGTCGACGGCGGATACTTGATGCGCTAAGAAACCCACGGATAAGGGGAATAAGATGAATCAGAAATACATCGTCGCCATCGACGGCGGCACGCAGAGCACAAAGGTGAGCATCTTCGATACCGTAGGGAACGAAGTCTGCTCCCACACGGTCAAACTCAAGCCCATGCACCTCTACGGCGAATGCTTTGCGGAGCATCCGGACGACGACCTCTGGGATAGTTTGAAGGAAGCTTGCCACAGCGTATTTGCGAAGTTTCAGGGCGACAAAAAGGACATCATCGGCGTGGGTCTGGGGTCGATTCGCTGCTGCCGCGCGCTGATTCAGGCTGACGGCAACCTCGCCTCTCCGGTGCAGAGCTGGATGGATATCCGCCTCAGCAAGCCCTATGTGCATGAAAACGACGCGGTGCGCTACGTCACCACCACGACGGGGTACTTAACCCACCGCCTCACGGGCGAAACGAAGGACACGCGCTGCAACTACGTCGGCCCCTGGCCGATCGACTACAACAAGCTCATCTGGATGGAAGACAAGGAGGCGTTTGACGCCTACACCACGCCCAGAGAGATGCTCTTTGAGCTGGTCGATCCTTCGACCATCCTCGGCAACATCACGCAGTTCGCGACAGAGGCCACGGGAATTCCCGTCGGCACGCCGGTTGCGTCCACCTCCAACGACAAGGCCGTCGAAGGCCTCGGCGCGGGACTGCTCAGCAACGGCTCCGTGCTGGTGTCGCTCGGCACCTATATCGCGGCGATGATGCTCGGCGAAAACGCCAACCAGAATCCGCAGAACTACTGGGTCAACCCCGGCGCGACCCCCGGCGAATGGCTCTACGAGAGCAGCGGTATCCGGCGTGGCATGTCCACGATATCGTGGGTGCTGGATCTGCTGGGCAGCGTCATCGTGACAGAGGCAAACAAACTTGGTATCTCGCGCGAAGCGTATATGAACCGGCTTGCGGCGGATGTGCCCGCGGGCAGCGACGGGCTATATACCCTGCTGCATTGGCTCGCGCGTCCCACCCATCCGCATGAACGCGGCGTGATGCTCGGTTTCTCTGGCGTACACAAAGGGCCGCATATGTTCCGCTCCGTGATGGAAGGCATCGCGATGACCATGAAGAACAACGTGCAGGCCATGGTGGATGAGCAAGGCATCCAGCTTAAGAGCATCGTCGTCAGCGGCGGCGGCTCGAATGGCGAGCTGTTCATGCAGATCATGGCGGACGTCTTCGGTGTGCCCGCTGTGCGCAACGTGGTCAACGGCTCCGCGAGCATGGGCGCCGCGATCTGCGCGGCTCTCGCACTGGGCGTTTACAAAACGCGTGAAGAAGCGATCGCGCGGATGGTTCAGGTGCGCGATTCGTTCCAGCCGATTCCGGAACATGTGGACATTTACCGCGAAATCAATGAAAATGTCTATAAGCACCTTGCAGACCAGACCAACGCGCTGCTGAGGAAATCCCATGAAATCCTTACGAAACGGAATGCCTAATAGAAATCCGTCATAGGTTCGTGCCGGACGCAGCGCAAAAAGCGATTTGAGGAGAGCTTTTCGTGCTGCGATCCGGCCTTTTTGCCTTTTCCTTCTTAATCCTCCCGTCGAAAACACATCTCATTTCTTACGCGCAGGCACAATCTTACGCGCGCAATCTAGCAAAGGCAGGCAAGCTGATGATACGTCTGGAAAAAGTCAGAAAAACATACGATGGTCAAAAGAACATCGTGGATGATCTGGATTTTGAGATCCGCAAAGGGGAGCTCGTGGTATTGGTCGGCGAAAGCGGCTGCGGCAAAACCACCACGATGAAGATGATCAATCGCCTCATCGAGCCGGACAGCGGGGATATCTACATCGACGGCCAGAACATCAAGAGTTTCAACAAAAACGAGCTCCGGCGCAACATCGGCTATGTCATTCAGGACATCGGTTTATTTCCGCACCTGACCGTGCGAAAGAATGTCTCCGTCGTGCCATTGCTCTGCAAGAAGAATAAGGCAGAGGTCGACCGCTATGTCGAAGAGTTGCTCCGGCTCGTCAACCTGCCGCCGGAAGAGTACGCGGATCGCTACCCCGGCGAGCTCAGCGGCGGACAGCAGCAGCGCGTGGGCTTCGCGCGTGCGCTCGCCAACAACCCGGACATCATCCTGATGGACGAGCCGTTCAGCGCGCTGGACCCCATCACGCGGGAACAGCTGCAAAACGAGCTGTTGAGTCTACAGGAAGAGCTGCACAAGACCATCGTGTTCGTCACCCACGACATCGACGAGGCGATCAAGCTCGGCGACCGCATCGCCGTGATGAGCGAAGGGCGCATCATCCAGTTTGATACACCGGAGGAGATCCTCAAGTTTCCAGTCAACTCGTTCGTGGAGTCGTTTGTCGGCAAGGACAGGCTCTGGAAGAAGCCGGAGTTCCTAAAGGCGGAGGACGTCATGAACAGCAAGGTGGTCACCATCGGGCAAAACCGCTCCGTGGCGCACGCCATTGAGCTGATGAAGATGCACAATACCGACGTGCTGGTGGTCGTGGACAAGCCCACCGAGAGCTCGGGCAAGATTCTCGGCATCGTCGGTACCAACCGCTTCAAGGGCGTAGGCGACAACACAATCAAGATGAAGGACATCATGAAGTCCGACTTTCCGCGGATTTCGAAAGACATGTGCCTCGTGGATGTGCTTAAGATCCGCCAGCAGAGCGACACGCTCTACAGCCCCGTGATGGACGAAAACGATCGCGTCGTGGGCATCATCACCAACGCCAGCATCATCAGCGTGCTGACGAAGTACATTCCGGATCGGGAAGATTATTGAGCGCTTCTTTGGGACGCGACACGCCGGAACCGATGGTGTATCGGCAAAGCGGAGGGAATCATCTATGAAACTATTACAGTTTTTTGCCGACAACGGCAGCTATATCCTCGATAAGGTCGGCGAGCACCTGTATCTCGCGGGCGTCGCGGTGCTGCTGGCTTGCGCGGTCGGCATTCCGGTGGGATTCTTGATCACGAACAACAAGAAGGTCGCGTCCATCGTGGTCGGCATCGCAAACACGATTCAGACGATACCGTCGCTTGCGCTGTTCGCGTTTGCGATCTCGGTGTTCGGCATCGGCGCGGACAACGCGATTTTCGCGCTGTTTCTCTACGCGCTCTTGCCGATCATCAAAAATACGCTCATCGGTATCCGCAACGTCAGCCCCACGATGATCGAGGCCGCGCGCGGCATGGGCATGTCCCGGGCGCAGATCATGTTTCAAGTGGAGGTGCCGCTGGCGATCTCCGTGATCATGGGCGGCGTGCGCATCGCAACCGTCACCGCCATCGGCATCGCGACCATCGCGACGCTGATCGGCGCAGGTGGATTAGGCCAGCTGATCTATCAGGGTATCGGCATGATGAACTACGAGATGATATTCGCGGGCGCGATCTGTTCCGCGGCGCTGGCGCTGACGGCGGACTTTTTACTCGGTTTGGTCGAGAAGAAACTCACGTCCAAAGGGCTTTCCAAACAGATGAACCGCGCAAAGGCGCAATAGCTGAAGAATTCATCCGCGCAAAAGCGCAATAATTGAAGAATTCATCCTGCGCTTCATCGCGCAAACCGCCACCGACCGACGAAAGGGGAGACGATATGAAGAAGCGAATTATTTTCATCACGGCAATCATTCTTGTATTTTTATCCTTCGCGGGATGCCAGCAAAAAGATCAGGTCATCCAGATCGCGCATAAGGACTATACCGAGCAGCGCATCACGGGGCAGATGCTCTCCGTCTATCTGGAGAGCAAAGGCTATAAAACTGAGGTTTCGGAGCTTTCGGGCACGCTGCTTTGCTATACCGCTCTGCGGCAGGGCGATGTAGACGTGTATGCCGAGTTCACCGGCTCCGCCTACGGCGCAATCTTCGACCAGACGGAGATTCTCGGCGTGCAGGAGACGTATGACTACGTCAAGGATCGCTGCGAAAAAGAGCACGGCATCACGTGGCTCCAGCCGCTTGGCTGGAACAACACGTTCATCCTTGCGATGCGCGCGGAAGATGCTGAGAAGAACGGGATCACCGACGTTTCGAGTCTGGTATCGTATGCAAAAGATTACATTATCGGCTGCGACGACGAGTTCATCATCCGCACGGATGGCCTACCGGGGCTCAAGAAGACATATGAAGGATTGACCTTCAAGCAGGAGATCCCGATGGATCAGGGGCTGACGTATGCGGCGCTTCGCAGCGGCGATCTCGACGTCATCTCGGCGTACTCCACGGACGGGCGAATCGCGAAATACAACCTCGTGACCCTGACCGACGACAAGAATTTCTTTCCGCCTTACTACGTCACTCCGATCATTCGGATGGACTATGCAGAAAAGAATCCGGAGATCGTATCCGCACTCAACGACCTCGGCGGACGCTGGTCAAACGAGGATATGCAGCGTTACAACCTGATGGTGGATGAAGGTGCGGATGCGCGAGAGGTTGCGACGCTGATGCTGCGCGATGTCGGACTGATCGATTAACGATCGAACTCACCATTCACAACAGATCGGATCAAGATATGACAAATCGTACCGATCCTGTCAACAAAGCAATCAACGCGGAGCGCTTTGACGTCGTCGTCATCGGCACCGGGTTTGCGGGTCTTGCCGCCGCAATCGAGACAAAGCGCGCGGGTGCAAGCGTCGTCATTCTGGAGAAGATGAAGGCCGCGGGCGGCAACTCGATCATCTCCGACGGCGGCATCGCCGTGCCTGCCTCGCAGGAGCAGGCGGAGCAGCAGATCGAGGATTCTAAAGAACTGTTTTATCAGGACATGATGCGGGCCGGATTGTTTTATAACCGGCCTGCTTTGGTGCACACGCTCGCGGACGGCGCGAACGACGCGTTTGAGTGGACAAAATCCTATCTCGGCGTTCCGTATCTCGACAAGATCGAAATCTTCGGCGGGCATAGTGTCGCGCGATGCTTCACGGCAAAGGGCATTACCGGTGCCACGATCATCAAAAAAATGCTGGAAAAGGTGCGGGAGCTTGGCATCCCGATCCTGTATCAACATAAGTTTTTAAGATTTCTAAGGGATGAGAGCGGCACGATTACAGGAATATGTGTGTTAAAAGATTACGATTACGCGAACCCTGAAGCGGGTGAAAAAATTGTAATATACGCAAACCGCGGCATTGTGCTTGCCACCGGCGGATTCGGCGCGGATGTCGTCTTCCGGCAGGCACAGGATTCGCGTCTGGATGCTTCGATTGATACCACCAACAAGCCCTTTGCCACCGCGGAGGCGATGCAGGAGGCGTTTCGCCTCGGTGCAAAACCAGTGGATCTATCATTTGTGCAGCTTGGGCCTTGGGCCTCGCCGGATGAGCGCGGCTATGGCGTCGGGCCGTACTTCTCGGAGTATGTCGTATTTCAATACGGTATTGTCATCGATCCATATACCGGAATGCGCTTTTGCAACGAGCTTGCGGATCGAAAGACGCTCTCGGATGCGATGCTGGGGATCGGGCATCCGTGCGTCGGCATTGCGGATCAGGCTTGCGTGGA
>JBDKRF010000014.1:0-1971 GCA_039683525.1 Clostridiaceae bacterium | reverse complement strand
CGCTGGCTTGCCGAAGACAGCATGCGCGACGATATGCCGCTACGCGCGCCGTTTCTGATGAAGATTTTCTTTTCCGGCGTGATGGAGCGGGAAGTCAGCGTCGAAAAGCTGATGACGTTCCAATCGTGCTGCCGGGAGCAGCTCATCCACGTCCAAGAGATCTACGACGCGTGCGAGGAATCCGCCAAGCTATACCCTTACGTGAGACAGCATGGATTCGTTGCCGATTTTGGTATTCATTTTTATGAGATGTGTATCGATTGGGTGGATGAATGTGTTGCGAAACTAAACGCACCAAAGTAGAACGCTTCTTCTGTCCTTCAACATATGATGATAATTTGATGTTGTTGTCGCATCCGCTTCATCTGATTATACCCGGCACATAACGCTATTTACAGTCAGTTTGCACACCAATCATTCGCGCGTGTTTCATCAAATAAATAACCACCCAATGGGTGGTTTTTTGGCTTGCGTTCAAAGCTATTCGAAGGGCGGATCAGCAAATCGTCCTGTGGTTGGTTTGCCCGACACGGGTCAGTGGAACCGGAGTATGACATTGCAGCGTTACGACGGGCGCTCGACACAGCAGAACAAACAGCTCATCGTGCAAGCATAATATCCAGTATCACGCGGTTGGTTTCATTCATGCCCTCTTTGGCCATGCGCCCGACGCTATCGATCGTCTCCTCCACGTCGGATTTGATGATCCCCTCGCCCTCCTGAAACGCTTCTCCTTCGCTCGCCAAGTCGTAACCCAAAAACGCGCATTCCAGCGCAACCGCGATCTTATTGGCACAGCTGGATTTTGCTCCGTCGCAAACCATACCGCCGATACAGCCAATTGAATTGACAATAGCCTGCGAAAGCACCTCGTAGGAGTCTCCGTTGAGATACGAAATCCCCGCAATTGCGCCTGTCGCCGCGCAAACCGCGCCGCAGTAAGCAGACAGTCTGCCGATTGCCGTTTTTTGACGGATCGCAACCAGATTTGATACGCAAAGCGCGCGCAAAAGCCTCTCCTCCGTAGCCCCCATCTCTTCGGCGTAGACGATGACCGGAAGAGAAACCGTCAGCCCCTGATTCCCGCTGCCGCTGTTGATGACGACGGGCAGCGCGCAGCCGTTCATGCGCGCGTCGCTTCCGGCAGCTGCCATCGCCTTAGCCTTTGCGCGAAGATTCCCCTCGCTCCGCGCAAGGATCGTCTTTCCAACGCGCACACCCCAATCGTGCGTCAACCCCTCGTTGGCAATCGTGGTATTATGGCGAATCTGCAACCGCAGCAAGTCCGCAAATTCCGAAAGATCCACCGTATCCGCGAATGTGAGAATATCGCGGATGTTCAAGCACTCGTACCTGTGCGCTTCCTCAATCGAGTCCTGCTGACGGTTTTCGTGCAACACAACGCCGTTTCTGCGCACAGTTCCAAGGCCTGTGTGCGTGCGAATGATCTCCACCGACACGTTGTCCTCGCCCGCTTGCAGAACCGCCTCAACCCGCAGCGCTGTTTCATGTTCGGTTAAATGAATGTGAACCAATCCGCTGCCCAAGCGTTCGCGAATCCTGCGGTTGTCGTCATCATTGAGTGAAGACAGAACCTCCAGCTCCCTTGCGGCATCACCACCGATAAGGCCCGCGAGCGCAGCTGCCTCGATTCCGCGTAATCCGCCGGTCTGGGGAACGGTCACGACGCTTGCGTTCTTGATGATGCTCCCGGTACAGTATAAATCGCACCGTTCCGGCATCTTTCCCAATATGTTTTTCGCATATGCGACGCAGTAGGCGATCGCAATCGGCTCCGTACACCCTAACGCGGTCTTTAGTTCGCTTCTTAAGATTTCCGTGTATATTTGACAGGTCTGTTCGTCCATTCAGGTTCCCAGCTTTCTAGATTCGGATCGATCCGGTGAACCAAATCTTCGTTTCAGATGATCATCAAGCGCATGAGCAGGTCCGCGAGCAGTGACAACTCGT
>JBDKRF010000013.1:0-12018 GCA_039683525.1 Clostridiaceae bacterium | reverse complement strand
AAACAAGCAAACACAACGGCCTCAACGACGTATCCCTCATGGTGCGCAAGGGCGAAATCCTCGGCATCGCGGGCGTGGACGGAAACGGCCAGAGCCAGCTCAGCCAGATCGTGACCGGCGTCTCCATGGCGGAAGCGGGTGAAGTCGTGCTCAAAGGCAGCAAGGTGGGCCACGTCACCGCCGCCGATTTCATCAAAAAGAGTGTTTCCCATATACCCGAGGATCGCAACCGCATGGGCCTAGTCGGCAACATGACGGTGGAGGAAAATCTCTTACTCAAGAGTACGCAAAACTGCGACTTCTGCGATCTCAACGGCTGGCACCTCAAGAAAAAACCGATGCGCGCCTACGCGGAAAAGATGCGCGCCAAATACGATATCCGCTGCCAGAGCATGGATCAGGAGATCCGATCCCTCTCCGGCGGCAATCAACAGAAAGTTATTCTCGCGCGTGAGCTCGAAGCGAGTCCCGATCTGCTCGTCGCCGTCCATCCCACGCGCGGCCTCGACATCGGCGCCACTCGCTATGTGCGCGACAACATGATTGCGGCGCGGGACGCGGGCTGCGCGGTACTGCTCATCAGCGCGGACTTTGATGAAGTGCTGCAGTTGTCCGACCGGATCATCGTCATGTTTGAAGGCAAGGTCATGAGCGAATACTCCGGCAAGAATCCGCCGATCTCGACCATTAGCCTCGCGATGGCGGGCAAGTAAAGGAGGGAGAACATCATGCAAAAAACAAAGACGCTCAATGTGCTGATCCCGGTGCTCTCCATCCTGATGGCATTCGTCATCGGTATGCTGATCATCCTGGCGCTCGGCAAAAATCCTGTCGAGGCGATCGGTTACCTCATGAAGGGCGCGTTTGGCAGTAAGACCAACCTCGCAAACACCGTCGTTCGCGCCATGCCCTTGATCTTTACGGGGCTTTGCACCTGCTTTGCCTATCGCTGCGGTGTCTTTAACCTCGGCGGCGAAGGCCAGTTCCTCACCGGCGCCATGGCGGCTATCACGGTGACTCTGCTCATCGGTCACGAGGGCTGGTGGGTCACCATTCTCGCCGTACTCGCGGGCACCGTTGCAGGCGGCATCTGGGGGCTCCTGCCGGGCTTACTGAAAACCTGGCGCGGCCTCAACGAGATGATCACCACGATCATGTTCAACTATGTGGCGACACTCTTTATGGGCTACCTCTACACCACAGCCCTTCGCGAAGGCAGCGTGCCGCAGACCGCGCCCGTGCCGGACGCGTCGAAGATCGGGCGCATCATTCCCGACCTTCGCATCACATGGGGCATCGTGATTGCGGTCGTGCTCGGTATCGCCATCTGGTATTTCCTCTTTTACACCTCCAAGGGATTTCAGCTGCGTGCGGTGGGCTTTAACCCCACGGCGAGCAGCTATAACGGACTTTCGGTCAAGCGCTACATGCTTGCGGCGTTCATCGTCTCAGGCGCAATCGCGGGTCTTGGCGGAGCCGCTGATATCCTCGGTACGCAGTTTCGGCTCATCAGCGGCTATGGCGGTGGCTACGGGTTCGATGGCGTGGCGCTTGCGCTGATTGCGCAGCTGCACCCGCTGGCGACCGTCGTGGTGGCGTATTTCTTCGCGGTGCTCCGCGTTGGCAGCACGACGATGCAGGTCGGAACGGGAGTTCCCACCAGCGTGATCGACATCATTCAGGCGCTGGTGATCATCTTCGCCGTCGCCGGTTCGTCCATGCTGTATCTGCCGAAGGTCAAGAGTTTTATCGCAAACCTCTTTGAAGGAAAATCGGAGAAAAAGGCAGACAAAGTTGCTGAGAGCAAGGAGGTCAAGTGATTATGAGCTGGGATATGATTTCCGAGATTCTCATCTCCGCCGTCCGCATGGCGACGCCACTGTTGTTTGTGGCACTCGCGGAGCTTTACTCCGAGCGGGCGGGCCTCGTCAACATCGGCCTTGACGGCATCATGGCGTTTGGCTCTCTCGTGGGCTTCCTCGTCTGCTATTGGACGGGCAATCCCTTCCTCGGTGTACTGTGTGGTGCGTTGGGCGGCGTGCTGGTCAACATGGTCTACGCATTTTGCACGATCACACTCGCAGGTCAGCAGATCGTCTACGGCATGGCGCTGAATATCTTCGCGCCTGCGCTGGCCTCGTTTATCTATCGCATCGTCTTCGGCGTGAGCTCCACGCTGGCGCAGGCCACGCTGATGAAGACCATCTCCATCCCCGTGCTCAAGGACATTCCCTTCTTCGGGAAGCTCCTGTTCGATCAAACGCCGATGGTCTATGCGGTCTATCTGCTCGTCGTCGTCACGATGATCTACTTCAACCGCACGAAATCGGGACTCAACTTCAAAGCGGTCGGCGAATACCCCAAAGCGGCTGAAACCATGGGCATCAACGTCATCCGCACGAAGTACATGGCGGCGATCATCTGCGGATTCCTCGCAGGTATGGGCGGCGCGTACTTAACCACCTGCTACGTCAACACGTATTCGGATGGCATCGTCGCAGGTCGCGGATTCATTGCGCTGGCTGCGGTCATCTTCGGTCGCTGGTCGGGTTCCGGCGTACTGCTGGCGTGTCTGCTCTTCGGCTTCTTTGACGCGCTGCAGCTGCGTCTTCAGGTCGGTACCAACCTGCTGCCCTATCAGCTCTTCCAGATGATTCCGTATGTCATGACCTTGATTGCGCTGACGATTTTCGGCAGCAAGATCGCAGGTCCCAAGAGCAAGGGAAAGCCATATTACAGAGAAGAGAGATAGTACTCTCCGCGGCTTTCGCCGCATCCCAAGTCTGGTAATTCCGGGCGAATGCCCGATTACAAACATAATTGATGGAGGAAAGAAGACACTTATGAAGAAAATCATTGCTATCGCGCTCGTACTGTGCCTCGCCGTCGGCATGCTTGCCGGCTGCGCCAAGGAAGCCGCCCCCGCGGCCGACAAGACCTTTAAGGTCGCCATGATCTGCGATTCCAGCATCTCCGACGGTGGCTGGGGTGCGGCCTGCTACAACGGCATGACCGCAGCTGCGGAAAAGCGCGGCTGGGAAACCGCCTACACCGACGCCATCGATCAGTCTGCCTATGCCGATACGATGATCAGCTACTGCGACCTCGGCTATGACATGATCTTCGCGCCGGGCAACCAGTACAGCGACGCCGTCAAGCAGGTTGCTGCAGATTACCCGAAAGTTGCGTTCGCGGTGCTCAACGGCTCCACCGAACTGCCCACCGCCAACATCATGAGCATCCTGCCCAACGCAGAGCAGATCGGCTCCATCGCGGGCATCATCGCGGGCCTCATGAGCAAGACCAATGTCATCGGCTTCATCGGCGGCATGGAACTCGACACCACGAAGGCCAAGCTCGCGCAGTTCACCGCAGCAGCTCAGGCCATCAACCCCAGCATCAAGGTCGTCTCCGCTTATGCGGGTTCCTTCAACGACACCGCCAAGGGCATGGAGCTTGCAGCTTCCATGATCAATGAAGGCGCAGACGTGTTCTTCGGCGATGCATCTGCCGTCGACTCCGGCGCGCGTCAGGCCATCGACCAGGCGAACGGCGACACCGTCAAGATCTTTGACATCGGTCAGCCTGCCGACCTGCTCGGCCAGAACCCCTGCGTTGTGAGCAGCGTCGTCACCGACAACGCCGCCATGATCGCCATCTGCCTCGAAAAGGTCGAGAACGGCACCTTCGGCAAAGAAGTGGTCTTCGGCTCGCTCGAAAACGGCGCGGTCTACCTCGGCAAGTTCAACGAAACCCTCATGGATGCCGCCACCCAGACCAAGGTTGCCGACTACATCAAGCAGCTGCAGGATGGTACCTTCGGTAAGTAATTCCCTCTCGTAACACAAAAGTCCGGCTTTCCAGCCGGACTTTTTTTTGTGCATTGTTACCTAAATCAGCGGTTGAAAAAGAACGTCAAGCCAAACGCGACAAGGCCGATGATCGCGACAAACAGGTTCTTTCCCTTGCCGCCCTGATAGTAAAACACGGCAAACACACCGCACAGCGCCAACGGAATGAGCAGCCCGATTAGCTTCGGCAGCGTGGTCCCCGCGGAACCGTCCGCCTGCACCTGCATGACGAGCGTGTCCGGCAGGATGACCATGCCGAGCACAAACAGCGCTACAGCCAGAAACAGAATGAACCCCGTGATGAGCAGACGCGTTTTGTCTTTCATAATATCCTCCAAATCCGGTTAAAACCCCAAACAGCTGTATTATACTGTATTTTCGCGGAAAAACAATTGCATTTTTGGAAAAGACCCCGTATACTGATGCGCGGTGCAGCAATGCACCGAAAGGAAGTGATTCACATGAAACCATTTCTCCCGCGCGAGAAGATGAGCAAGCGCGAAAAGCGCGCGCTGGACACAAGCAAGCGAGCCACATGGGACGGAATCAATCCGGTGACCCGCAAAGCTGAGAGCAAGAAAGCCTACGACAGAAAGAAATCCCCGCGCTGGTATAACGACGACAGCACGGGGATTTTTGTTTGCTTGTTTGCCGCTTAATCCTCCGTCTTTTGCTCCTCCGGCAGCTTGTAGAGCAAAAACGGGATAATCGATACGATGCAGCTGATCGCCGGAATGATCGTGATGGAAAGAAACACCGTGTTCTGCATCTGCGGGGTCACGACAACGCCGCTTTCGTAGCCCGTAAACGCAAGCATGAGTCCAAAGACGAGCACAGCGAGCGAACCCATGAGCTTACTCACAAACGTCAGGCTCGAAAACGAAAGCCCGTCATTGCGCACGCCCGTGATGCGCTCCACGCTGTCCACCGCGTCCGCGATCATCGTAGTCTGCACCACGGAGAAGATGCCGAGCGTCACACCCGTTAGGAAGATCATGCCCATCATCACATAGATATTTTGAAAACCGAGCAGATACATCGCCGCATACACCACGCTTGCAAAAACGGTGCTAAAGATCATCAGCCGCTTTGCGGGAATCTTCTTGAGCAGCAGCGGTGAAAGGAACGACGACACCACCATACCGATGATGATCGAGGCGCCGATCAGCGTAAAATATCCCTCGTTATGGTAGGCAATCAGCGCGAAGACCGCACCGCCCGCCTGAATGATATTGCGCCCGAAGCCGAGGATGCTGCCCAGCAGCACGAGATAGAGCGGCTTGTTTTGAAAGAACGTCGTAAACAGCGTTTTGAGGCTCACGCCCTCCGCGGGCGGCAGGTGCCGCTCTCTGGTGTTGAAAAACGCGAGCAGGAACATCGCCATTCCCACGATGGAGATCAGGATCGCGGCGCGGCTCCAGCCCGCAGCGGTCGTCTCCGCAGAGAAGCTTAGAAGCTTCGCAATCCAGGGACCTCCAAGCGTCGCGAGTCCCAGCGCGATCGCGCCAAACGCGCGCACATAGGAGATCACGCGCGTGCGCTCATCTCCGTCAAACGCCGCTCCGATCAAGCCCCAGAATGGCACATCGCAGGCGGTGTAGGCTGCGTCCCAAAAGAGTAGCATCGCGGCAAAGAACACGAGCTTGCCCACCTCGCTGCCATTGGGCAGACAGAAGAGAATCGCGGAAAAGAACGCCACCGGCAGTGCGGAGAAGAGGATATACGGACGAAGCTTTCCCCAGCGGGATCGGGTTTTGTCCACGAACACGCCCATGATGGGATCGTTGACCGCGTCAAACACCTTTGCCACGGCGAGAATCACCGCAACCGCGGCGAGGCCGCCGCTACTGATCTTCGCGTATTCCGAAAGGTACAGCAGGATAAACGTGGTCACAAATGTCAGCACCATGTTCTGCCCGAATCCGGCGATGACGATGGATCTGCGCTGAAGCGCGGGCGAAGGGGTCTTGTTGTTCATTTGCGTTTGGCTCCTTCCAGTCGGATCGTAGCGATTTGATACGGCGTCAGCTCGATATTGTTCAGATCCGCTTCACCAAGCAGACGCTCCAACAGGTCGCAATAGACGGCTTTTTTGTAAACGAACCCCGTGAGAAGCGAAGTCTTTGCGGGCTTTCCGAGGGATTCGTAGAGCCTTAGGACGATCGCGTTTCCGCTTTCTGCGCGCTTGATCGTCTCCAGCACCACGGCGGGATTGCTCACGGCGGCAAGGCTCTCCTGCGGCTGATAGCGGCCGATGAGCAGCGGGTGGTTCAGGCGATACCCTTCCTCCACCGCGCGGGCGTTGTCGGAGCCCGTCGGGCAAAACGCGTAGGCAAACGCGTGCTTCCCGCGGTCGGCGTGTTTGTTGGGGTAGACCGGCGCGCGCAGGAGGTTGAGGCTGACGAGCCCGTTCTTCACGCGGTGACCGTATTTACTGTCGTTGAGCAGGGCAAATCCCCTGCCGTCCTTATGCACACTCACCCACTTGTGTCCGCAGACCTCGATCTGCGCGCGCTCAATGGAGTTTTGCTCGGTGGTAGGTCGCGACATCGTGCCAAACTGGATGTCGAAGTCCGCCGTGTCACCATAGTCCGCGGGGAAGAAATCCGCGCGGAGCATCTTGAGGCGTTCATGCCAGTCCACATGCGTTTCAAACCGCACGCAGTCGCTGCCCGCCTCCAGAATCACACGCTGGAGGATGCTGCTCTTGCCGAAGCGATACGTTTGCTCCCGCACGAGGCGCGGGCCTTGCTGCCGCGTGGTCGCAGACAGGCACTTCAGTCTGCGTTTGTGCTTTTTGTAGTAGGTTTGGTGGAGATCCCACGCGTCGAACGGAATCGTCAGCGGGTCAGAGTAGAGCGTCAGGCGGTTAAGCGGACCAAGCGCGAGTTCATGCCCGTCCGCAAGGCGGCAGGAGGCGATCTCGCCGAACGAGTTGAACACGAGTGTCACAAGCCCGTTCTCCATGGTATTGTCCGTCAAGCGAAGCTGCGGCTGCTCCTGCGCGGGGGTTAGTTGCGCGATGGCATACGGCGGCACATCCGCCTCATACCACGCGCCCTCCACGCAAACATGCTCCCGCCGCGCAAACGACGTCAGGTTGACGGCTGCGGGCGCGTCCGAATTGGGCAGCGCGGAGAGTGCGAGCGCCTCCGCCGCAGTCTTCATGCGAGCATACGCTATCGCCGTCTCGCGATAGACGCGCTCAATGCACGTGCCCGGTAGAATATCGTGAAACTGATAGAGAAGCGTCTCTTTCCAGAGTGCTTCCAGTTGATCGACCGGATATAATTCCGCGGGCAGAAACGCGGCACAAGCCGCCTCCACATTGTGCAGCAGGCGCTCCATCAGACGGTTGTCGCGCTTGTTGTCCGCCTGCGTGGTCAGCGTGCCCTGATGGGTTTCGAGGTAGAGCTCGCCCACGTGCAAATGCTCAATTGGCTTTTGCCTCAGCGCGTCAAAGAAGCGGATCGCGCTGCCGAGCCGAAGCCGCGGTAACCCTTCCAGATTTTGCTCGCGTTGCAGCAGCTCCATGTGGTTTTCCCTTGGCCCGCCGCCGCCATCGCCGGAGCCGTAGACCAGAAGAGCGGTGTTCAAGTTCCGTTCCGGATATTTTTTGAGAGAATTCAAGATATTGCGCGCGCCCGCCGCGCTGTTGTAGTCCCCTTCCGGCGGCATATGCACGAGCACGCGCGTTTTGTCGATGCCCTGCCAGTCAAACGTACGATAGGGAAAGACGTTGACCTTGTTCCAGGCGATCTTAATCGTCGAAAAATACGCCATACCGCAGCCTTGCAGGATCTGTGGCAGATTGCCGTTAAAGCCGAACGCGTCCGGCAGCCAGCACATGCGCATCTCCTGCCCGAACTCCTCGCGCACAAAGCGCGTGCCGTAGATCGCCTGCCGAACGAGCGACTCGCCTCCGGTGAGGTTGACGTCGCACTCCGTCCAGAACCCGCCCTGCAGCTCGATGCTGCCCTGCAAAACCGCCTCTTTGATGCGCGCGTAGAGTGCGGGGTGCTCGTCCTTCATCCATTGCAGCTGCTGCGGCTGGCTCGTGCCGTATACATAGCCGGGATAGCGCGCGATGTTGGCAAGCGCCGTGGCGTAGGTGCGCGCGGCTTTTCTGCGCGTCTCGCGGATGGGCCACATCCACGCGAGGTCGAGATGCCCGTGACCGACCGCGTCGAAGACGAATTCGCTGTCGGATGGTTTTGCCAAGACGGGTGCGAGCGCGGCTCTTGCCGCAGCCGTATCTCCGCGCGAAAAGCTTGCGTAAGCCGCTGCGAGTGCGTGCGTGATCTCCGTACGTTTTGCATCGCTTTCGGTGCTGCTTAGCAGAAGCGCGAGCGCGAGATAATCATAGTAGAGCGCATAGGCATCGTCGTCCCGCTCCGCGAGAAATGCGCCGCCAAAGCGTCCGTAGCCGACGTCGTTGAGCAGAAAGCCGTTGTAGCCATAGTCGATATAGTAGTCGATCACCTCCGTAGCCCGACCCAAAAGATCGAACACCACACGGGGATTAGCAGAACGCGGGAGGTCGTTGAAGGCGTAGACGGAGCTGAGTCCGTCGAGAATCTCTCCCTCCGGCGTATAGACCAGGCCTTCGCCCGTGTTTCTCACGAGCATCACGGGATGCTTCAGCCCCACCGGAATCGCGCCGCTGACGTGAAACCACGCGCAGCTGAGCTTCTTGCCCCAGTTGACGACGGCATCCGCAGACGCAAACGCGCCTCGATCCAGCGCGTCAAACGCGACGGGCTCCGCGCTTTGATAGATCTGCGCATCCAGCCGGTTCACGACGCGATAAATACGCGCTCGAATACGGTTCAGCCGCGCATAGACAACGGGGTTTTTCAGTTGAAATTCGATCATATATGCCTCTGATCAAAAAGATAGGAATTGGAAATGCTTGATACGATCGCTTGGGTCGGTTACCTAACCGAATGCTATCATGCTGCCGGAATCGTGTCAACGCGCGCGGGCATAAAAAAAGCCGGAAGGAATCTTCCTTCCGGCTTTTGCCGATTGTGTTACTCCGCCGGTGTGGCGAGAGTTTCCGCAGCCGTTTCCGGCGCGGGTTTGTCATCCAGCGAGCGGATGGCGGGCAGGGACATCATCAACAGCGCGATGAGGATCACCAATATGCCCGAGATGAGGAACCAGTTGTGTACGCCAATCACCTCGGCAAACGCGCCCGCGAGCATCAGGCCGATCGGCATCGCGAGCGACATCATGCTCATGCTCAACGAAAACACTCTCCCCAGGCACTCCGGCGCGATGCGTTCCTGAAAAATCGCGCTCTGCACGCCGTGGAACGGAGCCGCAAAGCCCATCACGACGCAGAGCACCGCAAAGCCGATAAAGCCCCACGTGGGCAGCAGCCCAGACGCGGCAAACCCCGCGCCCATGTGGATCACGGACAATCCCAGCGTCAAAATCCGTCGCTTGAATCCACCCCATACGCCGAGTACGAGCCCGCCTGCTAGCATTCCCGCGGAAAACGCGGTCTCCGCGATTGCGGCGTGCGTGGTCGTTCCGCCGAAATAGCCCATGCTCATCAGCGGAAAGAGCGCATTGATCGGCATAAACACGAGCATGTACAGCGTGCCGATCATCAACATCTGAAACAGTCCCTTATCCTCGCGGATGGCAAGCCAGCCATTCTTCATGTCGGCAAAAAAGCTTTCTTGCCCCACCAGTTCGGATTTCGGCGGCTTCGGAATCGCGATAAACGCCACAAACAACACCGCGACGATCGCACCGACCACGTCCAGCCCCACGATGGCCGAGATCGACCAGCGGGCGTACACCACCGCCGCTATGGCAGGACTCACGAGGAAGCTGATGGACTGGATCGACGAGCTATAGCCCGCGCATTTGACCAGCATATCCTCCGGCACGATGAGCGGCGTCACCGCCGACATCGCGGGCGAGTGGAACGCGGCGCCTACACTGCGCAGGAAGAGAATGCCGAGCACGGTCCAGATCGGCGGCTCGATCTTCAGCGCGATGATCGCCAAACCCACGCCTGCGAGCGCGATGAACAAATCCGCGCCGATCATGACGGCCTTTCTGCTCCAGCGATCAACCCAAACACCGATAAACGGGCCAAGAATCGCCTGCGGGAGAAAGCCGAAGAACGTCGCGAGCGAGAGCACCATCGCGGAGCCCGTTTTTTCCGTCAGGTAGAAGATCAGCGCCATCTGCAAAATCCCGCTCGTCACCATTGAGATGGCTTGACCGGAGAGAATCGTGAAATACTTTCTTCTCCAATTGTTCAGTTGAGGCATATCTATATAATCCCTTCGTTATTCCTAAATATGGTTCATTTTACCACGCGGAACGATATTCCCCGCGTGATATCGTCACGGTATAAAAAAGACAGATAAACCTATCTGTCTGCCTTGCATGTATGTGCGAATACCCCCGCACAATTCTGCGGGAGGTCTTATCCGCTCCGTTTGCAACACAAACAGCACCGTTTCCGGCGTTCCTTCCTGTCTACCGTTGCTCAGCGAATGCGGATGTAATAGTGCATTGTGTCCGTTCCTCTCTTGTGTTACTGCAAGTTTACCATATCGGCGTCATCCTGTGCAATGTCTGCGCTGGTGGATTTATCGCGTTTCGCGATGATATCCTTCACCGCTTCCCCCGCGAGGATATACCCCGCGACGGGTGGCACAAACGAGACACTGCCCGGCACCGCGCGGCGCGCGGTGCACTTGCGCTTCGTTCCCGGCGGGCAGACGCAGCCGGTTTTGCAGCTGATGGAGAGATCATCCTCCGGTTTGATTGCCTCCTCGCGGGAATACACCACCTTGAGGTGCGGAATTCCGCGCGATTTGAGCTCCTTTCGCATCACGCGCGCCAGCGGGCAAACGGAGGTCTTGTAGATATCCGCAACTTCCAGCCGCGTGGGATCGAGCTTGTTGCCAGCTCCCATGCAGCTGATGATCGGAACTCCCGCAGCGGTAGCCCGCTCGATCAGCAGCAGCTTGCAGGAGACGGTATCGATCGCGTCAATGATGTAGTCAAAGACCGAAAGATCGATGGAATCCGCCGTGTCCGCGTTGTAAAAAACAGCATGCGGCGTGACCTTACACCGTGGGTTGATATCCAAAATGCGCTCCTGCATGACCTCCACCTTGGGTTTGCCGATGGTGGAATGCAGCGCGATGAGCTGGCGGTTGATGTTGGTGAGGCAGACTTTGTCGTCGTCAAATACGTCGATCGCGCCGACGCCTGCGCGCGCGATTGCCTCCGCGGCAAAGCTGCCGACGCCGCCGATGCCGAATACCGCCACCCGGGAAACCGCGAGCACCTCCATCGCCTCTTTGCCAAGCAGCAGCTGCGCGCGGGAAAATTCGTTGAGCATGGTTGATTTCGCCTTTCTGATTCTGCCGCGAAACGGCACAGTCAAATCATAACCCGAATCCGCTCCTCCCGTCAATCCGGCGCATCAAGCAGCAAAAAAACCGCACCATGCGGCCTCTTTGCGAAAAATTCTGGTCGGTTTATTGCAGATCCGCAAACAGTGCGGTGGAAAGATACCGTTCTCCCGTATCCGGCAAAAGCACCACAATGGTTTTACCAGCGTTTTCGGGGCGGCGTGCGAGCTGCGTGGCGGCCCAGGCGGCGGCGCCGCTGGAGATACCGACGAGCAGGCCTTCTTCTCTGCCAATCTCGCGCGCAACGGCAAACGCGTCCTCATTCTTGACGGGGATGATCTCGTCATAGACCTTGGTGTTCAGCACGGCGGGCACAAATCCCGCACCGATGCCCTGAATCTTGTGCGGGCCTGAGCGCCCCTCGGACAGTACAGGAGAATCGGCGGGCTCCACAACCACGATTTTAACGTCCGGATTCTTGCTTCTGAGATATTCGCCGACACCGGTCACCGTTCCGCCCGTGCCCGCACCCGCGACGAAGATATCCACCTTGCCGTCGGTGTCTTCCCATATCTCAGGGCCTGTGGTTGCGCGGTGAATTGCGGGGTTTGCGGGGTTGTCAAACTGACCGGGGATGAACGAATTCGGGATGGTCGCCGCGAGCTCGTCCGCCTTGGCAATCGCGCCCTTCATGCCCTTCGATCCTTCCGTGAGCACGATCTCCGCGCCGTATGCCTTCATCAAGATGCGGCGTTCCACGCTCATCGTCTCCGGCA
>JBDKRF010000012.1:0-3641 GCA_039683525.1 Clostridiaceae bacterium | reverse complement strand
TTGAACGATTTGAGCTACCAATCGTAATCCTAGAATGGCAGCTCTTACAAAGCGCCATGAGGTTGCCCTCGTCGTTCGTACCGCCGCTTGCCAGCGGCAGAATGTGATGCACTTCTTCGGCGGGCGTTATCCGACCTTCCTGTTCACACTGCTCGCACAGCGGATGCGCTTTGATATAAATCCTTCGAATGCGCCGCCACGCGCGACCATACCGCCTGTTGGTGTCCGAATCGCGACCGTATCGGTTGTACTGACGTTCGGAGATTTGCCTGTGCTCATCGCAGTACCGTCCGTCGGTCAGCCTGCCGCATCCCGGATAGGAACAGGGGCGCTTTGGTTTATATGGCATCTGCTGCTCCTTTGGAAACCAGCAGAGGCTCCCGCTCGTGCGGAAGCCCCTCATTTCTTTTTATCCATTTTGAATCAGATCACTTTCCCAAGTGACATTCAATGACATTTAGTGACAACTTTTCAGAAAACAATCCCGTGCTTAACAACACTTTCATTTTCGGTCGACATCCCGCGCATACATACTTGTTTTGGGGGATGTAGCTGATCTGTCGCACTTCCGCGCCGCAAAATCGACATCGCGGATAATAAAGCATACCATTGGCGGTTCTGACGGTACGAACACCGTCTCGCAACGCTTCCTGATAGCTCATCGTACTACCTCCGAAGGCACACAAATGCTTTGCAGCGCAAGGTCATGCATTCGCAGCATATGTCGTTGGGTATACCCCAATTCAACCGCGATGTCTTCCCACCGTTTGAAGCATAGATACCGCAACTCCAGTATCGTCTGGTACTCCATGTTGTCCACGCGCTTGATCCGCCGCATAATTTCCGCTTTAAAATCGACAAGCGCATCAATATCATCGTTGATCTCGCTCTCCAGATCCAATATTTTCGCGATCGTATCTTCCATGGAATGAGGGTTCGGTGTCGCCGACTTTGGCGCACCGGATAACGTTCCGGTCACTTTACCCAACAGGTCACGCAGAGCCATCACCTGAGCCAGCTTGCTGTTGATTCGCTGGTCGATTCGGTATGCCTGCGATAGGTATTCCTTGGCATTCATGCGAAAAACCTCCTCCGTCTATATTTCAATTCCCGCATATGCCCACAGCACGGCTTTCACATCATCCAGTGACCGTACCACGTACGCGTGACCGCCTGCGACTTTGATTTTGTGCATCGTGCGCTCCTGCAGTTTCGTAACGAGCCCACCCGGGGTCTTCACTTCAAACGCGAAGAACCGGCCGTCCAGACAGCAGATCACATCGGGAATCCCCGCTGTCCCATACATTCCGATATGCTCTTTCCATGCAAAGCAGCGCGGGATTGTTTTTAGCAGCCGCATGATTGCGGCCACAATATCTTTCTCCAACATCGTATTCCTTTCAGTTACCTGTTACGTGTTACTCCCCGTATCTAGAGTCGCGGCTATATATACGCGCATACGCGTGCGCGCGCACACGCGGGAGAGAATGCAACTTTTCCGCGTAGCTCTAAAAATGAAGGTACAACTAGTAACAAGTAACATGTGATTCTTATTCCCACGGGGAGATCGGTTCCGGCGCCGAACTGTCAAAAGTCGCTACATCACAGCGTTTTTTGATTTCGTCATAGTCCAGCACATATGCTCTTCGCAGCTCTCCGTTGATTCGTACCGGCTTATACGCGACATACAGGTCGGATTGGCGCATCTGTTTGAGGAACTGCGCGTATTCCAGAGATTCTCCGCCGATCGCATGCTCGCGTCGATACTGGGTGTAGCGATCGTAGCAGCGTCGAAAGCAGATAGCCACGTGATTGAGGTTCTCCATGATCGTCCATTCATTCTGATAAAGCCCCATACGCGCCATGATCTCCAGCGTTTGTTCAATGATTCCCTTGTTCGCGTCGCCACCGTCCAAGAGGAACTCTTTCGCGCCGCGCGCTAAATACTGAACGCAGGCTTCGAATGAAATATCGAACACGTCCGGCCAATTTAATTCGCCTCGTTGACAGATGCGCTCCACCAGCCGCAGCCCGGCGACGCAGCACGCGAGATTACTCCGAATTCGTGACGGCATCCCCTGCTCGAACTGAACAAGCCCGGCTTTGTACCATGTTTCGGCGTCAGCTGCCGCAATGTTCAGCGCCGCGTCAAGCAAAGAGCGGCCAAACGAAGCCAGTGTATCCGGCATTACGGAGAGTTTCGCAAACGCCGTCCTGTGTGCTTCCGTTTTCAGGTCCTTCTTCGAAAACAGCAGTTCAATACTGCGCTCACGGATCGACGCCTCGGAGGGCGATTCCTCGCCAGCAACCACGAGCGGTGATGTCAGCGGATATTTCACCGACGTCTGATCCGCGCGGCCGCGTTCTCCGTCCGTACCGTCATATGCGTTTCGCATGTGGTTGAGCAACACGTTCAGTGTCAGCCGGTCGATCTTGGACGGTTTGAACTCGTCCAGCGGCTGCGGCAGAAGGTTTGACGACGTCGATTCCTTGATGATCGTGAACCGCGTCACCTGCGAAGCCGCCGCTATGCGCACTTTGGAGAAGATCGGCAGGATCACCCGCTCAAGTGTATTGCTCTTGCCGCTGCCGGCTTCGCCGATCAGGAATAAGTGCGGATACTTGATCTTCCTGCTCTTCAAGTGCTCTTTCACAAAGCAACCTGCGCACCACGCCAGCACCGCGACCGATTTCGCCGGTTCGTTGTACCCGAGCAACAGCTTCCCGAGTTCTAATAGTTCCTCCATACCCAGCGGCTTTGAATCCAGGATGCTTTGCCCCGACGCGCGGTATTGTTCGAATTGCTGAATATCGGGCACATTGTTTCCCGCACCGTCTACAGCGCAATCCGAACCGACAAACACCCATCGCTTGCCATGAAAATACAGGCCGGACGCACGGACGCCCTTCTTGCGCACCCAGTCCAGTTCGGACAAGAACGCTTTCAGCAGCTCCAAATCGCCCTCCGAGCCGGTATAGCTCAGCGCGATCGTGCGTTTGTTCAGCGTATTCTTAAAGCGCTGCAAGTTCGCGAAGTCGGTTGTCAGAAACGAATGCCGGAACGTTTCTCCGCGTACGGTGATCAGATCGGCAGTGAGTTGCGTCTCTTCTTCCGACTCGATCATTTCGACTGGTTTGACAATAAAATTCGTCAGCGGCGTTACCGTATCTCCTTTCACCCGGTAATACCGACCCTCGAATTCGAATACCGGCGCATTTGACGCAGTTGTGAAAGAATCCTGAACCAGATCGAGCGCTTTTGCGAGTGTTTCTTCACCGTAGGTCGCGCCGTTGGCATGATGCCGCTCGTCCCATTTTTCACGATACAGCTTGCTCTGGCGGAATAGCCGGTCCATCTGATCCCTGTTCCTGCCGGTCCAGAACGCCAGCTTGCAGCTCAGCGCCATATCCGCTTCGGACTGTGATTCGTACTGATCGTGCCAACTTCCCGACCAGAGCTTTGCGAATAACGTATCCTTATCCGCCGCCATTGCGCGCTCAAGCACCGCTTCGTCGGAGAGCGGCGCCACGGATGACCTCGGTTTCTTCTTCTTTCGCTCGACCGATGCTTTCTTCTCCGGAGCCTGTTTCTCCTGCTTCGGCGTTTTGATATATGTCGCATGGATCCAAGCCAGCACGCC
>JBDKRF010000011.1:0-1826 GCA_039683525.1 Clostridiaceae bacterium | reverse complement strand
GGAACCCTCCGGTTAACTGTGAGAGCCGTAACAGGCGGGTCAACACGTTCGCCGCGGTGATCTCGCCGCCTTTTATCTGCGTATAACTATCCCGAACCAACTGCTGATACAGTTTCCTTGCCTGTGGTTCCAACTCGACCTGCTGGACAATCTCCGTCGTTTCCGGCAGGTCAAGGCACTCCGCTTTTGTCGCACGGAACGCGATGCTGTGAATCCGCCGTGTCAATTCCTCCGCCATACTTGCTTTCAAAACCGGCGTATGATTGCCGTAGCCGACCATGTCGAAGTACCGGTTGCGGAAGGCATAGAAGCTGTTGCCGAATATCGCCGTATTCAGGAACTTGTACTGGCTGAACACGTCGATCGCTTTGTTCGTGATGATCGTCCCCGTCAGCAGCATCCGATACCGCGCTTTCGCACCGAGTCGATGCATGCATTTGCTCGCGGCGATGTTGTGGGTTTTGATCTTGTGTCCTTCATCGCATACGATGAGATCGGCATCCCACACAGAGAGCTCTTTCTCAAGCCGCCAAGCGGATTCGTAGTTGATGACCGCGACCTGAAATCCCGATGTCGGAATTTGTCGCAGATTCTCGATTTTCTTGGATTCACTGCCATTCATTACGGTCAGCGAATACTCGAAATCCGCGAACTTGCGAAACTCCTCCTGCCAAACGCCGAGGATTGACAGAGGCGCGACGATCAGCATTCGATCGGCCTCGTGGTTGAGCCACAAACGCCCCGCGACCGCAATTGTGGTCAGACTCTTGCCAGTTCCCATTTCCATGAGCAATGCAACTCCGCGACTCGCCGGCGGATCGTGCCCTGTAAGGCCAAACAAGCGGCAGGCAAATTCATATGCTCGCCGCTGATGCTCATATGGATGTGCTTTGATCGGCATCCGATTGATTTGATTGTTTTCCATGAACCCTTTCGGAAGGGGTAATGACAGAGATGCTTCTCTTATTTGACGCTCCTATCCCGGAAAATGGGCGGTGGACATGATCGGTTCTTCGCCGCGCAGCACTTTGCTCCCCGCATTCCGCCGGGCCGCACTCCGGGATGTTATCCTCGACTATGCGGGCTTCTCATGACCATCGGATATGTAGTTTTCAAGGTTCAATAACAACCCCTTCACCGTTAAGTCACGGGAAAGGCCAAAGTAAACCCCCTACTCGAGAAATTTCCTCAGTCGTGCGTAGATCTTGTTCAGCCGTCGCTGTATGGCTTGTTTCGTTACTTCTTCCGTCTTTGCGATATCAGTTGCTCGCTCACCCAAGAAAAATACACGCCGCACCAAATCCTGTTGCACAGGTGTGAGCATGGCCAGCGCGTGGCGTAATGCCTCTGCGTCGATTCGGTACAGAATTTTCTCAAGCACGTCAGCATTACGTGCCGCAAAGCGTTCATCTTCGTACTCCACGGCACTGAGCGATGTGTGCCGTCGCGTTTCTTTTCGCGTGATGTTGTACTCCTGCCGATCCAGTTCCTTCAGCGTGTCCGCGACCTCTTGATCCACCTCCAACTCCTCAGCATGCCCGTCCGCGAAACGATACGTGATTTTGACCAGTTCCATTTGTCCGGCTCCTTTCGTTCAGAGTCAGACGATTGGCGCATTTTTGAGCGCACGAAAAAAAGGACCCGGCGGCACGGCACAAAAAGCGCCGCTCGCCAGGCCCTATTTAGTTTTTATATGCTATATCCTTAACCCCTGAGGGCGGCAGCCGGAAGATCAGGTCACGAGTTCCAGTAGCCAGGGAGCGACCGGTCTGCCGATCAGTCGCGCGTTAAGATAAGCCATCTCCAGCGTCAGGCAGGTATGGCCG
>JBDKRF010000010.1:0-6730 GCA_039683525.1 Clostridiaceae bacterium | reverse complement strand
AGTCGAATTCCTTGCGCAAACGGAGCGAGTGAAGAGGCGGTAAACGCGACGGAACCCGTGGCCGAAGCCAGCTCCGCATCCTTCTCCAGCCAGAGCTGCGCGAGGTTCTGGTCGAGGCGAATCGGCTTGCCCTGCAGATCATAACCCTTGCGGATTGTGTTCCAGTCCAGCGAATCCAGTAGCGCTTCGCCTTCCCGCGCCTGCTGTGCGGCGCCGGGCGCGGTTGCGCCGGAGAGATCCGCGTCAAGCCGCCCCCACGCAAGCGACCCCACCGTCAGCGCGCGGAGCGTGAAAAGCACCGCGCAAAACGCGAGCGCAAGCAGAAGCAGTCTCCTTGGTTCCCCCTCCTGCCGAAACGATGACAGAAACAGGATTACCCAGAACACACCGAATGCGAGCGCAACAAGCCAGATCGACGCCAGCGTGACACCGCAGACGGCAAGCGAAAGCCCGCTGAGCGCGGAGAGCGCCATCGCCTGCATGCGTTCCATCGCGGCTAGCGCACCCATCACAAACAGCACGGATAACAGCGCAAACAGCACCACGACCTGCATGACCGGCTGGTAGGAACTCGTGATGAGGTTGACAGGATACAGCGCAAACAAGAGCCCGGCGGCAGGCGCGCTGCCGTCGTCAAAACGCCGCGCGATGAGATAGACCGTCATAGCGCTGAGCGCAGAAACCACGCAGGCAAACAAGGCGGCTCTGTTGTCTTCTAAGAATAACGCGGAGAGATTCAGCCGCCCGAAAACCGCGCCGCCGAACGCAGGCGCACGCAACAAAAGCAAAACGCATACGCGCGCGAGCAGCGCAACCATCGCGATCGCAAGCGCCCAAAGCGCGGGCATGCGCCGCACACGGCAGTTTGCCCAGCGGATGACCAGCACCGTCACCACCGCGAGCGCAACGTAGCCTAGCAGCAGTAAGCCGAACATCGGGGTTGTGAAGAGTTCGCTGTGCAGCAAGTAGGCAAAGCGTTTGTAGCGGATCAGGATATATCCAAGCAGCACGAGAAACGATATCGTCACGATCATCGATCCCGTACGCATCAAGCCCTGGTTTTTTTCGCGGTCAAAGAATAGGCTGTTCGGGCGCATGCGCCAGCTCCTTTTTCGGGTCGTCTCATCAGACCATTCGCCGTCAGTATACGGTAAATTACAGTGTAAGGTCAAACATTGTGTTTGTCAGGTTTGTGCCGAAGTCACGCTCGGCGCGGCGCGCGAATTGCTTTTTTACCAAAGCTTCGTTATACTAATAATTACTTTTTGAGCGAATTGCGGAGGTTTTTTTCTTATGCATTCTGATATCGCAATCATCGGCGGTGGCCCCGCCGGATTAACCGCTGGTTTATATGCGGCGCGCGGCGGCGCAAGCGTCACCCTCTATGAGGAGCTCTTTCCCGGCGGGCAGATCGCAAAGACTCCGCTGGTAGAAAACTATCCCGGCTTTCCGGACGGCGTGGTCGGCTACGAGGTTGGCTCGCTTCTGCAAAAGCAGGCGGAAAAATTCGGCCTCAAGGTGGAATATGCGGGCGCAACCGGACTCATTCTGGAAGAGAACCCCAAGCGAATCCTCCTGTCCGACCGCGAGGACACGGCAAAGGCCGTCATCCTCTGCATGGGCGCGCATGCGCGCTCCCTCGGCATCCCGCGCGAGGACGGACTTGTCGGCGCGGGCGTGAGCTATTGCGCAACCTGCGACGGCGCGTTCTTTAAGGAGAAAGCGGTCGCGGTGGTCGGTGGTGGAGATACCGCAATTTCGGATGCGCTCTACCTCTCGCGCTTTTGCACAAGCGTGACGGTGGTACACCGCAGGGACGAGTTCCGTGCGGCAGCGGTGCTGGTGGAAAAAGCCAAAACCGTGCCCAACATCCACTTCGCAACGTCGTGCGTGCCGCTCAACCTTCTCGGTGAGAAGTACGTGGAAGGCTTGGAGATCATGGACCTCAAGACCTCCGTGCCCCGCACGCTGCCCGTTTCCGGCGTATTCGTCGCGGTCGGCATCACGCCCCAGAGCCAGCTGGTCAAGGGCGTCGTCAACATGAACGAAGGCGGCAGCATCCTCACCGACGAACTGATGAAGACCAACATCCCCGGCGTCTATGCCGCGGGCGATATCCGTAATACGCCGCTTCGGCAAGTGATCACCGCCTGCGCGGACGGCGCGGTTGCCGCGACCAGCGCGCTTGAGTTCATCTCCTGCCATTGAGGCGGGCATGTTCCGCAGCGTGCGGAAAGCAGACTGACGAAACAGGAGAAGAATGATTCTATGGGTAGACTTTTCGGAACCGATGGCGTACGCGGCATTGCAAACCGCGACTTAAGCTGTGATCTCGCGTTCAAAATCGGCGCGGTCGGCGCCTTTGTGCTCACCAACGAGGTGCACTCCCCGCGCATCCTCATCGGCATGGACACCAGAAAATCCGGTTCGATGTTGGGCGCTGCGCTCTCTGCGGGCATCTGCTCCGTCGGCGGTGACGTGCTGGATGTCGGCATCCTGCCCACGCCCGCGATGGCGTACCTCGTGCGTCTCTATGAGGCGGACGCAGCGGTCATGATCTCGGCCTCCCACAACCCCATGGAATACAACGGCATCAAATGGTTCGACAAAAACGGCTTCAAGCTCTCGGACGAGATCGAAGACCGCATCGAATCCATCATTCAAAGCGGTGAAGAGCTGCCCCGCCCCGAAGGGCGCGAGGTAGGCCGCGTCATCTCCGCCGTCCGCGCAAAAAAAGACTACTGCGACTATCTCGTCGAGCAGTCGGACTATCGTTTTGAGGGTCTCCGGATCGTGCTGGATTGCGCGCACGGATCGGCTTCGTTTATCGCCAAAGAGGTGTTCGAGCGGCTCGGCGCGGAAGTCATCGCGAAATCCTGCGCGCCCGACGGCATCAACATCAACGACCACTGCGGCAGCACGCACCCGGAACGCTTGCAGGAGATGGTGGTCAACTATGGCGCGGATCTCGGCTTTGCGTTTGACGGAGACGCGGATCGATTGATCTCCTGCGACGAATACGGCAACATCGTAGACGGCGACCAGGCGATGGGTATCTTGGCGCTCCACATGCACAGCAAGGGCACGCTCGCAAAGGACACGCTGGTGTTGACCGTCATGAGCAACCTTGGCCTGAAAAACGCACTCACGGAAGCGGGCGTCAGCATCGTTGAGACAAAGGTTGGCGACCGTTACGTGCTGGAGAGCATGCTGGCAAACGGCTACTCCATCGGCGGCGAACAGAGCGGACACATCATCCTGTTGACGAAGAATACCACGGGAGACGGCATGATGAGCGCAATCTCGCTGCTCGGCGTCGTTGCGGAGACGAAAAAACGCCTGAGCAAGCTCGCCGCGCGCATTCCGCAATATCCGCAGGTGCTGGTCAACGTCATCGTGGAAAATGAGAAGAAAGCGGAGGCGCTGGCGGACGAAGAGCTAGCCGCGCTGACGAAAGAAATCGAGGACAAGCTCGGCAAGAACGGGCGTGTGCTCATCCGCGCCAGCGGCACGGAGCCGCTCGTGCGCATCATGATCGAAGGGCAGGACGAGCAGTCCATCCTCGATCAGGCGCTGTCTCTGGCTCACATCATCGTGCGCAAATACAACGGAAAGATTCGCACCTGATTGGATGAGGGTGCAGGAAAACGGCAGGAAAGAGCTTGACCATATGCTGACAAAGGCGCAAAAAAGCGAAGCGCTCGCGATTCTACACGCAACGTATCCAAACGCGAAACCCGCGCTCGAGTTCACGTCTCCCTTTGAGCTGTTGGTCGCAACCATCCTCTCCGCGCAGAGCACGGACGTGATGGTGAACAAGTGCACGCAAGAGCTCTTCCCCGTCGCCAACACGCCGGAGCAGATCGCCGCCATGACAGAGGAAGAACTCTTCCCCTACATCAAGCGCTGCGGCTTTTTCAACACGAAAGGGCGGCATATCCTTGAGACCGCGCGCATCCTTATGGCACAATACGGCGGCGAGGTTCCCGCAAGCATCGAGACGCTGCAAACCCTGCCGGGTGTGGGCAAGAAGACCGCAAACGTGGTCGCGAGCAACGCCTTCGGCATCCCCGCCATCGCGGTGGATACGCACGTGTTTCGCGTGAGTAACCGCATCGGACTCGCAAACGCAAAAAACGTCGAGAAGACCGAAGAACAACTGCAAAAAGCAATTCCGCGGGAAGATTGGACAGCGGCGCACCACTGGCTCATCTACCACGGGCGTCAGATCTGCGACGCACGAAAGCCGAAATGCGAGCTTTGCCCGCTGAACCATCTTTGCCTTTATTATCAGGGTGGTAAGCAACCGGCAAAGAAACCCGCCGCGAAAAAAGCAGCGAACCCCAAAACAACACAGAAAGATTAGGTACCAGCATGCAATTTGTCGATAAAGCGCGCATCGTCGTCAAGGCCGGAAGTGGCGGAGACGGGCACGCCTCCTTCCATCGTGAAAAATATGTACAGCAGGGCGGCCCGGATGGCGGAGACGGCGGACGCGGAGGCGACCTCGTGTTCTACGCCGATCCGCACATGTCCACACTGCTGGACTTCAAGTATCAGCGCTTCTACCGCGCGGAAAACGGCGAGCCGGGAGGCGCCGCGCTTTGCACGGGCAAAAACGGCAAGCCGCTGGTGATCCGCGTTCCCATCGGCACCATCGTGCGGGACGTGGAGAGCGGCGCAATCTTAGCCGACATGAGCGAAGGCGACAAAGAACGCATCATCCTCCGCGGTGGGCGCGGTGGAAAGGGCAACGCAAAGTTCGCAACGGCTACCCACCAAGCGCCGCGGTTTGCCCAGCCGGGTATCAAGACGCCGGAATACGAAGTAGAGCTGGAGCTCAAGTCGATTGCGGATGTCGGACTCGTGGGTCTGCCCTCCGTCGGAAAGTCGACCATACTCTCCGTGCTCACGGCGGCAAAGCCGAAGATCGCGGCGTATCACTTCACCACGCTCTCGCCAAACCTCGGCGTGGCATCCCGCCACAACCGTTCGTTTGTACTGGCGGATATCCCCGGCCTGATCGAGGGAGCGGCGGAAGGCGCGGGTCTTGGCCACGACTTCCTCCGGCACATTGAGCGCACGCGCATGCTGGTGCATGTCGTCGACATCGCGGGCAGTGAGATGCGCGACCCGATTGAAGATTTTCAGAAGATCAACGACGAACTGACGAAGTTCTCGCCGCTACTGGGCGATATTCCGCAGTTGGTTGCGGCGAATAAGACCGACCTGCCGGAGTCGGAAGAGAACCTCGCGCGATTCAAGGAAGCGTACCCGGATGTGGAGGTGTTTCCCGTTTCGGCGGTCACGGTGCAGGGCTTCGAGGCGCTGCTGGATCGCGTCGTGCAGATACTCGACACGCTGCCACCCGTGCTGCGTTACGAGGAGACGGATCTGGCCGAAACCTCCAGCTATGAGTCGGGCTTCCATATTGAGCGCGGAGATGACGGCGTGTTTGACGTCACCGGCGGCGAGGTGGAGAAGCTACTCGATTCCACCGACCCGGACGACGACCTCTCCATGCGCAGATTCCAGCAGATGCTGGTTAAAAACGGCATCATCGCGGCGCTCCGCGAAATGGGCGCAAAGGACGGCGACAGCATCCGCCTCGGCGAATGGGAGTTTGACTTCCTGGATTAAGCCGACAGGTTTGCACGGTTGCTACACATAGATCAAACGCATAACGGATCGGAAAGGCGGTATCAGCCATGGAACAGAAAGAACGCATTCGTATTACCGTCGAAACGACGGTTCCCGTATCGCCGGAACTGGCTTGGGAATATTGGACGAAACCTGCGCACATCACGCAGTGGAATCAGGCATCGGAAGACTGGCACACGCCCTGGGCGGAGAACGATCTCCGCGCCGGCGGCAAATTTTCCTCCCGCATGGAGTCGAAAGACGGCAAATACGGCTTTGACTTCGGCGGCGTGTACGACAAGGTGGAGCCGTGCCGCCTGCTAGACTCTACGCTTGGAGACGAGCGAAAGGTACATGTTGCCTTTACGCCGGTTGCGGCCGGTACCAAAATTGTGGAAACATTTGAAGCGGAAGGCGAAAACTCCGTGGAGCTGCAGCGTCAGGGCTGGCAGGCGATTCTGGATAGCTATCGCAGCTATGTCGTCAAGCAATAACGAACTCATGCAAGTAAAAGCCCGCCTAACGGCGGGCATTTTTTGCGCTTGATTCAGACTGTGTTTCAGACAGTTCCGATTCTATCGGCAAGAATTGCATCTCCATAAATCAATTATTACGCCGTTTCTTGCCGATACCGGCAAGTTTATTAGCGCAACACAAGCCTCCTGAACGTCAGTTTTCTGTCGCCGTTTCCCGCCGGATCAACTCCTGCGCGATTGCAAACGCGCGAAGCCGCCGCACGGCAAGCGTATGCTGCGGTGTGCCCACGGCAAATTTCGGCAGAATGGACTCGACCCGGGTAGAGGCGAACGTGAATGCTTCGATTGCCTGATTAAGCGACTCGTTTGAGAAGGCAATCTGTTCAGCAGAGTCCCCCTGCTCCCGTGCGATGAGTTGGAGCGCGAGCGAATACGCCGCGATTCCCCGAGCAGTCAGGCGGTATTGCGCGGTGCCTTCTTTTAACCTGAGAATCGCTTTTTCGCTCTTCATCCGCGTCGACGCTATCGCCCGCGCGGCCTCCGAGAGCTCCTCTTTTGAAAAGACTTCCATGCGCACCTCCCGTCAAAAAAGCCCGCCGTGAAGGCGGGCAAAT
>JBDKRF010000009.1:0-23343 GCA_039683525.1 Clostridiaceae bacterium | reverse complement strand
TCCTACAATGGCTGAAATAATCCGAAACGAACCGATCGCAGAAGGTATTTGGCGGATGACCGTCTCCGGCGCACCGCTTGGCCGCGCGGGGCAGTTTTTCATGCTGCGTGTTCCGGGCGCGCTCGATCCGCTGCTCGGCAGACCCATCAGCATCTGTGAGATCGATGCAAGTGCGGGCACGACCACGTTTGTGTATCAGACCATCGGGCGCGGCACGGCGCAGTTTGCGCGGCTGCTTCAGGGGCAACAGATTGAAGCACAAGGGCCATATGGCAACGGGTTTCCGCTTAAAGCAGGCCGCGCGGTGCTCATCGGCGGCGGCATCGGAACGGCGCCCATGCTCCAGCTATGTAAAGAACTCCGCGCAAGCGATCCCACGCGGAAGATCGACGTGTATCTCGGCTTTCGCGAGGAAGCGTATCTGGAGAAAGAGTTTGAACAATTTGCCGACAGCGTGGCGCTGAACATCGGCGGTTATGTGGTCAACGATGTGGATTTTTCGCTCGACGCAACCTACTATGCCTGCGGCCCTGCGCCCATGCTCCGCGCGGCGGCGAGTGCGGCGGACGCCGCAAACGCGAGCCTCTTTGTCTCGCTCGAAAAGCACATGGCATGCGGTGTGGGCGCGTGCCTTGGCTGCACCTGCCAGACCGAGCACGGCAGAAAGCGCGTCTGCAAGGACGGGCCCGTGTTCGACTATCGGGAGGTGCGTGATGCAATCTAATCCACTCGCTCTCACCCTCTGCGGTGTTGCGCTGCAAAACCCCGTAATCGCGGCAAGCGGCACGTTCGGCTTCGGGCACGAATACGCCGAAGTCATGGACGTTTCGCGCCTCGGCGGGATCAGCGGAAAAGGGCTGACGCTCACCGGCAGCGCGGGCAACAAAGGAATGCGCGTGTACGAGACTCCTTCCGGCATGCTCAATAGCATCGGCCTCGAGAACCCCGGCGTGCAACACTTTGTGGAAAGCGAGGCAGCCTTCATGCGCACGCTCGGCCCCGCGGTGATCGCAAACCTCGGCGGACACTGCGAGGAAGACTATCTCGAAGGCGCGCGGCTCTTGAACAGTGCGGACATCGACATCCTAGAACTCAACATCTCCTGCCCGAATGTCAAGGCGGGCGGAATGGCGTTTGGCATGCTGCCGGACACGGCGGCGGACATTACGAAGAAAGTCAAGGCGATCTCGCGCCATCCGGTGATGGTCAAACTCTCACCGAACGCGCCGGACCTCGTCGCCGTTGCGCGCGCCTGCGAAAGCGCAGGTGCGGATGCGCTGAGCCTCGTGAATACCTTCCTCGGCATGGCGATCGACGTGAAGAAGAAACGCCCTGTGTTTGAAAACGTCTACGCGGGGCTTTCGGGCCCGGCGATTCTGCCCATCGCGCTACGGATGGTGCATCAGGTTGCGCACGCGGTGAGCATCCCCGTGGTCGGCATGGGGGGAATTACGAGCGCGGAAGACGCGCTGAAGTTTCTGATGGCGGGAGCAGTCGCCGTGCAGGTCGGCACAATGACGTTTGCCGATCCCCGCGCAATGCTCGCCATCATCGATGGTCTTGCGGCATACTGCGAGCAGGAACACCTGAGCAATCTGCAAGAGATCGTCGGTATTATCTAGATTATATTTTAAGGAGTAGATACACATGAAAGACAACCTCAGCATTATGAAAAGCTGCGAAGCATTTTTAGAAGGGCACTTTCTGCTCTCCTCCGGACGGCACAGCGGCGGTTACTGCCAGTGCGCAAAGCTGCTCCGCTTTCCGGAACTCTCGGCGGAAGTCCTTGCCACCGTCACCGAGCAGGTGAAGAATCTGCCGATTACGAAGGTGTGCGGGCCTGCGATGGGCGGCATCATCGTCTCCTATGAGCTCGCGCGGCAGCTGGGCGTGGAGAGTATCTTCACCGAGCGCAAGGATGGCGAGATGCAGCTGCGCCGCGGTTTCACCATCGGTAAAGGCGATAAGATATTAATCGCGGAGGATGTCATCACCACCGGAAAATCCACCATGGAGACGGTCAAAGCACTGGAGGACATGGGCGCGGAGGTCATTGGAGCTGTTTGCATCGCGGATCGCCGCGCGGAAGATTGCGATTTTGCGCTTCCCGTGTACGCCGCGCTGAAGCTCGCCATTGACTCCTACGAACCGGACGAATGCCCGATCTGCAAAGCGGGCAAGATCAAGCTGGAAAAACCCGGCAGCAGAGAGTTGCCGGTGGCGAAATAGCACCTAACCGCCTTTTTAGCTGCGCGAAATGCGCGGCTTCTTTTTTTTACTGCTTTACTGTTATCATTGTCGTATTTATTTTAGTTCTGTTGTTATTACAACGTGCTTACATAACAATCAAAACTATAATGAAGTAAGTAAGAGAATAAGAGACAACGAGTCCATCAAACCAATTGGGAGGCAACATATATGACAAATAAAATCATGAAAAACATCGACCTCGCGACCCCGCTTTCGCTTGCCGCGCTGGTGTCCTACCAAACCGGTCAGATCGTGAGCCGCACGCTGGTGCAAAACCGCGCTGTGAGCCTGACACTGTTCGCCTTCGACACGAATGAGGAGATCAGCTCCCACGAGTCCAAGGGCGACGCGATGGTGCAGGTGCTCGACGGCAAGGCCAAAATCACCGTCGGAGACGGAACATATTTCCTCTCCGCAGGCGAAACCGTGGTCATGCCCGCGGGCGTGCCGCACGCGCTGGAGGCGGTGGAGCCGTTTAAGATGCTCTTGACCGTAATCTTCCCGAACTGAGAAAATACTTCTCCGTAAAACTTTATAAATCAAAACCGCACCATACCAGTGGTGCGGTTTTGACTAGGGGGACGACATTGAGAGGAAAGAGTATATCTCAAAAGCGTTTTTGCTTATTGAGTAAAGTGATCTCCGATGATTCGAAAGAGCGGTTCCAGAGGATTCGATCGAATGATCTCAGCCAATTAGATCAAGCGATCTCAGACGACCGCGTTACCGCCTGCCTGTTTGGCAAGCGCCGCCTTTTCCTTTGCCTCGCGCAACAGAGCATCCGCAGTCAACGTTGTATTGGTCTCTTCCATCGTCTGCACGCCAAAGCTGCAGGTCAGGCTGATTTCGCCGCTCTCCAGCTGCAGCCGCTCACTCATGATCGCGACGCGGAGATTGTTTGCGCACCGCTTTGCTACATTGGCGGTAATCCCCGGCAGGCAGATCACGAACGCGTCCGCTTCCTCACGCGAAACCCAGCTTTCCGGTAGGCGCGCGCGTCGCTTCAGCGTTTGCGCCACGTGCTGCAGCACAAGATCTCCCACGAGCCGTCCATACCGATCGTTGATCGCCTCGAACCGATCGATATCGACATATAGGATGGAGAGCTTTTGCCCGTGCTGCCGGCATTCGCGGATCGCCACGGGAAGCGTTTCTTCGAGATAACGCTGATGATAAACACCCGTCAGCAAATCCAAAACACCCATATTCCCGACGGTATCGGTCAACACCCGCTCCGTAACAGAGCCGGGGTTCGCCGTCGCTGAAATAGGATCTGTCTGTATCATTGCCACGCTCCACTTCATTCCCATCCCGCGGAATCATTAGGCCTCGCTTTACGAGTCCTGCGTGATCATACTTCAGTCACGCGCGAAAATGGATATTGATGTAATGAACCTTCGATAAAATGATTCGAAAGCGGTCAACGCGCTCTTCGGGCGCACTCAGGCAACTACCTTTCCCTATACGCCTTCTTTCGTAATTTTACCGAATTCTCATGAAACGGTTCAAATCCGTACAAAAAAACATGTATAATAGAAGGAAGCGTATGCCTTTTCTTCTCGTTTGGCAGATCAAAGGCGTCCGCTTCATGCGTGGAAACGAGTTCTTGACATCAAAAATACGTTTTATGACATACATCTTCATCCGTGTGTGAAAAGAGGTATTATGCAAATGAGGGCAATTGACGCGGCAAGACTCAGGCGAAGCCCATCGCCATCTGCAAATGCAGTAAAGAAGGCGGTGTGTGAAATCCGATGAATATTTTCATCTGCGACGACAATGCGGAGCAAAGCTCCCTCTGTAAGCAGGCGATTTCACGCCTTGCACATCGGCATGATGTCCACGCAAAAATCAAGGCCTTCCCCTCCGGCGAAGCGCTCCTGTTTGAGGCGGAGGACGTGTACGCTACCCTTGATCTCGTTTATCTGGACATCCATATGCCGGGACTAAACGGGATGGACACGGCAAAGCGCCTGCGGGAAATCGGTTTTCTGGGAGACATCGTCTTCTTCAGCGTTTCCCCCGACTTTGCCATCGCGGGCTACGACGTCAGCGCGCTGCACTACGTGGTTAAGGACAAGACCTCCGACGAGAAGTTTGAAGAGATCTTCCTGCGCGCTTGCGAACGAAAAGCCCGCCGCGAGAGCGAGGTGCTGGTGCTCACCTGTGCGGGCGAGAGCCGCTGCATCCCCGTGGAAGACATTCGATACTTTGAAATCCAGCAGCGCATCGTCACCGTCGTGTACGCAAACGAACGCTTTGAGTTTTACTCCACGATGATGCGGCTGGAAGAGCAGTTGTTTAACCGCGGATTTGTACGCACGCATAAGTCGTTTCTGGTCAGCAAACGATTCATCCGCAGCATCGACAGCACGCGGGTCTTGCTGGACAGCGGCGAAGAATTGCCCGTCGGCAAACGATATTACGCGGATAGCCTCGCCAGCATTGGCGTCGCAAGCTAAACGCGGAATGCGGACGATATCTCATCTAAGCATCAGCCATTGAACATCGGAACACACGACGCCCGGAAACGAAACGGTACGCGAGGAACGCGAGCATGAAACACACAAAGCGCACATTTTTAGCCGCAGCAATGCTGGCGATCCTGCTGGTTTGTTTCGTACTGCCTGCCTCCGCGCTTGCCGCAAGCCGTGAAAGCAACGACAACCACACGGACTCGGACGACTATTGCCTTCGCGCACACGACGTTACCATCGGGTTAAGCGAGTTTGCAAGCAAAACCCGCTCCGAGCTGGAGAGCGATATCATCTCCGCCTCCGACTTTACTTTTTTGATTCGCGATACCGCAAACGAGACGGGCGAGTTTATCCCGATCTCCTCCGGGTATTCGGTCGATTTTTCCAACCTGACGGAGACTGCCAGCAGTAGCGGATATGTTGTCACCGTGACGTTGCCCGCGATCACACTCTCGGAGCCTTCGCGCATCACCTTCCTCGTGTTCGTCGAGGACGACCTGCCGCACCCGCGCACGATAAGCTATACCTTTGTGAGCGGAAGCGAAGGGCATACTTTGCCCGCTGGCGTCACGGCGCAGTTGCCCGCAAGCGAAAGCATCCTCTCCGGCAACACGGTCACCCCAGGCAACGCGTTTACCAGCGTGCGGGACGGCGCGGGGATGTGGACATTCTCCGGCTGGTCGCCCGACCACGTCACGCTCTCGCATTCCGATGTTTCGTTTACGGGAACATGGGTCTGGACCGCTCTGCCGGTCTACACCGTCACGTTCGAGTTTGTCAACGGCACCAGTGGTCGAGCGCTTCCGCAGGAAGTTCTCTCGAAGTTGCCCGTGCCCACGTCGGGCGTGGACGGAGATGTCTTTACCCCGCCGGATTCGTTTCGCTCCTATCATCTGGTGGAAGGCGTCTGGCGTTTTCACGGCTGGAACTTAGCTAGTCAAACCATCTCCGGCGGCAACCTGACCTTTATCGGTGAGTGGCGCTGGCACGAGAATCATATTGTTCTGACGCAAACGCCGACTGCCACGGCGGCGCCCACTCCAATCCCTGCCATCGTAACCACGCCCGCGCCGACGTTGCCTCCCGCTTCGCCGGTGCCCGCGCCGATTCAGGTGCTGGAGCAGACGCCGAACGATCCGCAAACGCCGATGGCAAACCAAGCGACTGGAGGAGCAGCAAAAATGATCATCGCAACCGGACTCGCTGCGCTCGTTGCCGCGCAGGTCTTCGCCATCGTCGGCGATCTCAAGGTGCTCAACTGGTATCAGGCGAAGAAGGCCGCTTCACGGAGGGCTTCCGCATGAACTGGCTGCTCAACGCAATCATCGGTATCCTCGCCATCGCGCTGATCGTGCTGATCCTAGTGCGCGTTCACCTGAAGCGGCGGCTAGGCAGTATCGACGGCTTCGTCGGCATCACCACGCACGGCGCATATAACGGCAAGGTGATCGGCGGCGAATTCACAAAGGTCTATCCGCATCAAAAAGAGAAATAGCAGCGGGCCAGCGCCCGCGTTCGCGCCCCGCCTGCCACGGCGGGGTGTTTTTATTTGAATTTGTCTGCCTTCATAAAAGAATGCTGGACAAATTACCTTGCGTGGTAATTTGACTCTGATGAAAATACCATCTGGAAATAAAGTCTTTTCTTTCGCTGAAATTACCCCTTGTGGTAAATCCGGCTTGTGATTGACATGTCCAATCATCTTCTTTCATCAGAAAGATGTATTTGTCTGTGTGCTATAATGAATTTGCATTCCTTCTAAAAAGGAGACGGCATATGAAGGACTCTTCTCCCATTCTCGTCAGTGCGTGCCTGCTGGGCGTGCCCTGCCGCTACGACGGCACGGGTCAAGCGGACGCGCGCATCGTGGCACTGGCAAAATCGCACCACCTCATCCCCGTTTGCCCGGAGCAACTAGGCGGACTTCCGACACCGCGCCCTTCCGCAGAGCGAAGTGGCACGCGCGTGCTCACGCGGGACGATCGGGACGTGACCGCACCCTTTACGCGTGGCGCGGAGGAGACGCTGAGATTAGCGCGGCTCTTCTCCTGCAGGATCGCGATCCTCAAAGCCAACAGCCCCGCCTGCGGCAGCGGGCAGATCTACGACGGCTGCTTCTGCGGCAGACTGATCCCCGGCGACGGCCTGACCGCCGCGCTACTCAAGCAGGATGGTTTGACCGTGCTCAGCGAGAAGGACGATCTGTCTTCGTTATTATGATTGTTTCTCTCTTGTACGCTTGTTGCGTTACGATTCGCAAGAGACTTTTGTAAACTTTTTTCTCTCGCGTGCGGGAAAAAGCAAACTCCTAATTGCAAGAATCTTCAAACAGCCCATCTCTGTGGCTGTTTTTATTTTGATCTAGCAAAAACACAACTCAATGGAACCATCCAGCAGATCGCGGGCGGCATTGATCGGATCAATATATTGTGCTAGTATGATTTCAAGACACAACCAGTTGCGATTTGCAACGATAGACACATACAACGACACGCATAAAAACAACCCGCGAACCAAGGCGCGGGCTGTTCTCACCGAAACGAGCAGATAAGGGGCGAAACCAAACATGATCGAGATCATCAAGCGAAGCGGGCTTGCCGAGGCATATGACCGCGATAAGATCACCAATGCCGTACGAAAGGCGTTTCTCAGCACGAAAACCGAGATCAGCGAGTCCGCGCTGGAGGCCATCACCGCGGCGGTGGAATTGCGGATTCCCTTGCTTGCGCCTCCCGTTTCGGTGGAGCAGATTCAGGACCTTGTGGAAGAGACACTCATGCTCAAGGGATACTTTGCCCAGAGCAAGAGCTATATTCTCTACCGAAGCGAGCGCACGCGTATGCGCGCCCAGCGCAGGAGCATCTGCTCCATGTTTGCGGACGGCAGCGCGCTCGAAAAAATCCTCGACAAGGTGCAGTCGGACTACCCGCAGGAGATGTACGAGCTCTCGCGTCTCGATGAGAAATTCCGCTCCTTCCTCAAGCTGGAGATGGGCGAGAGCGCGAAGCGCGCGGCGCTCACCCGCGCGGCGGCGGAGCTCACCACGCAGGAAGCCCCGCACTGGGAATTCATCGCGGCGCGCATCCTCATGCACGACTTTGCCTCCGATCTTAGCCTCGCACTGGACGAGCTCCAGCTGCATAGCTATTACGACAAAGTCCGTTATCTCTGCGAGCGAGGGCTCTACGGCGACTATATCCTAAACAGCTATACCAAAGAAGAACTCGACGAGGCAGGGACGTTTATCAACCCCGTGCACGACGAGAAACTCACCTATTCGGGCCTAGAGCTGCTGCTTCGCCGCTATGTCATCCGCAGCCACAAGGGACAACCGCTGGAGACGCCGCAGGAGATGTATCTCGGCATCGCGCTGCACCTCGCCATGCCGGAGAAGACGGACCGGCTTGTGTGGGTCAGGCGGTTCTACGACATGCTGAGTTCGCTGAAAGTGACTATGGCGACACCTACGCTTGCAAATGCTCGAAAGCCGTTTCATCAGCTCTCGAGCTGCTTCATCGACACCGTGCCGGACAGCCTCACGGGCATCTACCGCAGCATCAACAACTTCGCCCAGGTCAGCAAATACGGCGGTGGCATGGGGCTCTATTTCGGCAAGGTGCGCTCAAAGGGCGGCACGATTCGCGGCTTTGAGGGCGCGGCGGGCGGCGTCATCCGCTGGATTCGCCTCGCAAACGACACGGCGGTCGCGGTGGATCAACTCGGTGTGCGGCAGGGCGCGGTCGCGGTCTACCTCGACGTCTGGCACAAGGATTTGCCGGAGTTTCTACAAATTCGCACCAACAACGGGGACGACCGCATGAAGGCGCACGACGTCTTCCCCGCGGTGTGCTATCCCGACCTCTTCTGGAAGACCGTGCGCGACAACATCGAGGCAAACTGGTACCTGATGTGCCCGCACGACATCCTCGCCGTCAAGGGTTACAGCCTTGAGGACTTCTGGGGTGAGGAGTGGGAGGAACGCTACCGCGACTGCGTGGCGGACAGCCGCATCGAAAAGCGCGTGATCCCGATCAAGGAGCTGGTGCGCATGATCCTCAAGAGCGCAATTGAGACCGGCACCCCGTTTGTCTTTAACCGCGACGCGGTCAACCGCGCAAACCCCAACCACCACAAGGGCATGATCTATTGCAGCAACCTCTGCACGGAGATTGCGCAGAATATGAGCGGCATTTCCGACGTGAGCCAGGAGATCGTCGAGACCAACGGCGAAACCGTCATCGTGAATATCACCAAGCCCGGCGACTTCGTGGTCTGCAACCTCGCTAGCCTGTCGTTAGGTCATATCGATCTAGCTGGCGACGAACTGGAGACCATCACAGGCCATGTCGTCCGCGCGCTGGACAACGTCATCGACCTCAACTTCTTCCCCGTGCCGTACGCGAAGGTCAACAACCTCCGCTACCGCCCGATCGGCCTCGGCGTCAGCGGGTATCACCACATGCTGGCGAAAAACCGCATCGGTTGGGAGACCGAGGATCACCTGAAGTTTGTCGATAAAGTCTTTGAACGGATCAACTACGCCGCGATCCAAGCTAGCTGCGACGTCGCCGCCGACAAGGGCAGGTATGAGCTGTTTGAAGGCAGCGACTGGCAGACGGGCGCGTACTTTACCAAGCGCGGCTACACGAGCGAGCGCTGGAAGGCGCTTGCTGCGCGGGTCTCGAAAACCGGCCTTCGAAACGGCTGGCTACTCGCCATCGCGCCCACCAGCAGCACGAGCATCATCGCGGGAACGACCGCGGGCATCGACCCGGTCATGAATCGCTACTTCCTCGAAGAGAAAAAGAACGGACTCATCCCGCGCGTCGCGCCCGATCTCTCGCCGGAGACCTTCTGGTATTATAAGAGCGCGCACCTGATCGACCAAACGTGGAGCATCCGCGCGGCGGGCGTGCGGCAGCGGCACATCGACCAGAGCCAGAGCATGAACTTCTACATCACCAACGAGTTCACGTTCCGAAAGGTGCTGGGGCTATACATCCTCGCCTTCGAGCAGGGCGTGAAGACCGTTTACTACGTGCGGAGCAAGAGCCTTGAGGTAGAAGACTGCTCGGCGTGCTCATCTTGAGCAGAAGAGCGAGCTTTGTCAGAGATTGCTCGGCGTGTTCGTCCTGATCTTGATTGCAGATTCTCGATATAGTATTGGAGCATAACGAAATGGAAATCTTACAGCAAAAACCATTATTTAACCCCGACGGCAGCATCGATTTGGCCGACCGCCGCATGATCGCGGGCGAAACCACCAACCTCAACGACTTCAACAACCTCAAATACGGCTGGTCGCACGACTGGTACCGGCAGGCGATGAACAACTTCTGGGTGCCGGAGGAGGTCAACCTCTCCACAGACGTGAAGGATTACCCGAACCTAGCAGCGCCGGAACGTCGCGCCTACGATAAGATTCTGTCGTTCCTCATCTTTTTGGACAGCATCCAGACCGCAAACCTGCCTGCAGTCGGCGAATACATCACGGCAAACGAGGTCAACCTTTGCCTCGCGATTCAGACCTATCAGGAAGCCATCCACAGCCAGAGCTACAGCTATATGCTCGACACCATCTGCGAACCGCAGGGTCGCGATGAGGTGCTCTATCAATGGAAGAACGACGAATTTCTCCTCAAGCGAAACACCTTCATCGGCGACGCGTACAACCATTTTTACCGGGAACGTACAGCGGAAAACCTCATGCGCACCATCATCGCGAACTATATTCTGGAGGGCGTGTACTTCTACAGCGGGTTCATGTTCTTCTATAACCTTGGGCGAAACAACCTCATGCCCGGCTCGGTGCAAGTTATCCGCTATATCAACCGTGACGAAAACACGCATCTGTGGTTGTTTCGGAGCATCCTATTAGAGCTTAAGCAGGAGAACCCGGAGCTGTTCACACCGGAGAAGGTGGAGCTCTACCGCGACATGATCCGCGAGGGCTGCGAGCAGGAGATCGCCTGGGGACACTACGCCATCGGCGACGGCGTTGCGGGACTCACGCGCGAAATGATCACGGACTACGTGCAGTATCTCGGCAATCTCCGCTCAACGAACCTCGGCTTTGAGAAGCTCTATGAAGGACACGACGTGGAGCCGGAAAACCTCAGCTGGGTGAGCCAATACAGCAACGCAAACACGATCAAGACGGACTTCTTCGAGGCACGCAGCACCGCCTATGCCAAGAGCGGCGCGCTTGTGGACGATCTGTAAAATCAACAACAGCATACAAAAAAATCCGCGCGCCGGAAGGCGCGCGGATTTTCTAGTTCAGTTGTGTTATCTTTTTTTCACGGAATTGATGCATCCCGCACCGCCAACGCAGCCGCCCACGCAGGCCATGCCCTCGACGAAGTTGCCAACATCCAGGCCCTTCGTGAGCTTTAACAGCGCCACCCGGCATTCCTCAATGCCGTTGCACTTCGTTGCCACGAGCTTGAATTCCTCGTTGCCGCGCGCCTTCACCGCATGCTTGATGGCCTCGGTCACGCCGCCGGAACGCGCAAACCCGCGCCCGAAGCTCGTCGCCTCGTCCACCTCTTCGATGGGCAGTTGGGTGATGTCGATGTCGCGGCTGTCCAACAGCGCCTGCAGCTCTTCAAACGTGATCACGCAGTCGATATACGGCGAGACACGCTCTTTGTGTGCCTCTGCTTTTTTCGCGGTACACGGGCCGACAAAGACGATCAGCGCCTCCGGCTCGCGCTCCTTGATCCATTTGCCCAGCGTCGCCATTGGCGAGAGGCAGTGAGACAGATGCTTGGTGAGCTTCGGAAAGTTCTGCTCGACATAACTGACAAACGCGGGGCAGCAGGAGCTCATCACAAAGCCTTTTTCCAGCAGTTCCCCGCTCTCCTCACCGGCTACCATATCCGCGCCGCGCGCGGCCTCGGTTACCGCATCAAACCCCAGCGCGCGAAGGCCCGCGTTGACCTGACCCGGCCATGCATAGGTAAACTGGCTTTCGATCGCGGGCGCAACCATGGCGTAAAGCTTCCGCTCCGGCTGCTTGTGCTTGAGTAAATCGACGGCTTTGAGGATTTCAGACTTGTCCATGATCGCGCCGAACGGGCACTGGGTCACACATGCGCCGCAAGCGGTGCATTTGTTTTCATGGATCAGCGCGCTCTTTTCCTCGTCCATTGTGATGGCGCGCGTATGGCAGGCGCTCTCGCAGGGACGCTTGGTCTGAATGATTGCGTGATACGGACAGGCCTTTGCGCAGAGCCCGCATTCGATGCACTTATCCTGATCGATGTGCGCCTTTTGCCGCGAATCGAGGTAGATCGCATCGCTCTTACACACCTCTTTGCAGCGGTGCGCAATGCAGCCGCGGCAGACGGCGGTCACGTCGTACCCGGAGACAGGGCACTCGTCGCACGCGATATCCAGCGTCTCGATGACGTTCGGATTCTTACGGTTGCCGCCCATCGCGAGCTTGACGCGCTCACTTAAAATCGCCCGCTCTTTGTAGACGCAGCAGCGCATGGTGGGCTTTTTGCCCGGCACGATGGCCTTCGGGATATCCAGCAGAGTCTCCTGCAGCGTGTCGTCGAACGCACGCCGCGCGACCTCGCAAAGAGTTCTATATTTTAAGTATTGTACCTGACTGTCAAATTCTCTCATCGTTTCTTTCTATTCTTCTTTATTTCGGGGGTGTCTGCGTGGTTTCAAACCTAGTGATTGTAAAGCATTCCGCCGCAATATGCAAGTTTCTTACGACACGGCAAACTGGCTGTTGTAGAGCGTTGCGTAAAAACCGTTTTGTCGGAGCAGGTCTTCGTGCCTGCCGCGCTCGATCAACGCCTCCACGGCGAGGTGGACGGCGAGCTCCAGCCCCGTTTCAAAGAGCTAAATCTGTTGTTTCCGATGCGGCATCGCTGCCATATCAGTTTCCTGCTTGACAAATCTTTAAAATCATATATAACAATACTGTTTTATCGATATCGCGAGCGCGACATGGTTTTAAAGCGATTTGAAAACACTTTACATTCGGTTTGTTGCGCTGTAAACTGTTGTTATGAATATCCTGTCCTTGGCGTCGCAGCCGAATCCGCGCATCCTTTCTGCGGATTACGGGCGCACCTTCGCTAAGCGGGATTTTTGTCTTGATTTGGGGAAGTTTATCCCGCACGAGTGTGCGTTTGCTGGAGGTGTTGGCGGATGAGCGGATTATTGATTGGCCTCGTTTGCGGTGCGGGTGAGCTGTTTCTGCTCACGCAGGTGACAAAAGCCGTTTCTGCGGGTCAATCCCTCAAAACACTCGCCATCGTGTTTGCAAAAATCTTGTTGTTTGCCGCGGCGTTGGTGCCGGTTGCGCTGTTTTTCCCGCGCGAACTCATCTGGTGCGGCATTGGAATTTCATCTGTTCTCGTCGTCGGCGCGGTTGTCATCAACGTTCTCATGCGCAGAAACGGGAAAGGAGACCGCTAAATGCAGTTTAACATGCCATCGATCGGAAAATGGATCGCCATCGCGCTTTCGCTGATCGTCGGCGTTGGCGCGCTTTACCTGCGCTCCCGCATTCCCCAACCAGAGAAGACGGAAGAAGGCTATAAGGCCGCAAAAAAGAAGCGCAATCTGCTGATGATGGCAGGTGTTCTGCTACTCTGGCTTGGAAGCGGGCTTTTTCTCGGCTGCTTCGGTCTTGGTGTACGCGAGTTTCAGGTTTCCATCAGCCCTGCTCGCATGGATATTCTTGGCTTCTCGGTGAGTTCCACTGTGTTTCTCTCCTGGATCGTCATCGCGACGCTCGCGATCATCGCCTTATTGCTACGCGCCTTCGTAATACCACGATTCAAAGAGACCCCGCGCGGCATCCAGCTTGTGCTCGAAACCGCGGTTGGCGCAATCAACAACCTGACCCGTGAAAAATACGGGCACGAGAACGAAGGGCTTGCTTCTTATTTCTTTGCGTTGGCTGCGCTGTTCATCGGCTCCGCCATCGTAGAACTCTTCGGATTTCGTCCCCCGACGACGGATTTGAGTATGACGCTCTCCTACGCACTGATCACATTCGTTCTGATCAACGTGTTCGGCATCTATAAGAAAGGCGTTAAAGGGAGACTGCAAAGCTTTGTTCGGCCTAAGGCGATCATCGCGCCGTTTAAACTTCTCTCCGACCTTGCGGTACCAATTTCCCTCGCCTGCCGACTCTTTGGCAACATGCTCGGCGGCATGGTCGTTGTCGAATTGATCTACTTCGCGCTTGGCGCGTTCTCGGTCGGCATTCCGGCGGTGTTGGGGCTGTATTTTAACGCCTTCCACCCGCTGATCCAGTATTTCATCTTCATCAACCTCTCGTTAACGTTTATCGGCGAAGCGGTAGAAGAGACGGAATAAACCACAAGAACACCAAGCCAAACAGATCACCCTGCGGCGAAGCCGGAAAGATATTACCAGTATTACTTTAGGAGGATTCTTATCATGACGGATATCGGATTGATCGCAATTGGCGCGGGCCTCGCGGTGCTGACAGGCGCAGGCGCAGGACTCGGTATGGGTATCGCCACCGGCAAGGCCGTGGAAGCGGTCGCCCGTCAGCCAGAAGCAAACAGCAAGATCAACGCGTTACTTCTGCTCGGTCTCGCTTTGACCGAATCGACCGCCATTTATGGCTTTGTTACCGCGCTGGTCATGATCTTCACGATGGGCAAATAACGTCGTCAAAGAGGGGTATCCATGGAATTTCACCTGATCGATTTCATCGAGCACGCGCTCAACCTCCTCGTCCTCTTTCTCTTGCTGCGCCATTTTCTGTATAAGCCCGTCAGCAAGTTTATGAAGGAACGGGAGGCGAATTTCGCGCGCGAACGCGAGCAGATCGACGCCAACCGGGACGAAGCAAACGCGCTCAAATCGCGATATGAGACCTCGATGAAAAATGCGAGGCTCGATGCGGAGCACATTGCCGACGAACGGCGTAAGGCGGCTGAACGCGAAGCGGAAGACCTTCGCAGAAAAGCCAAGCAGGACGCGCAGGGCATTCTGACCGACGCCATGAGTCAGGCCGTCACCGAACGCGAAGGGATGATGAGCGAGCTCAAGGCGCAAACCGCTGAGCTTGCGGTAGACATCGCGGGCAAAATTCTCGAGCGCGAAGTCACGCAGGAGGATCACCAGCGCATCATCGACAGCTTTTTCGACAAGGTCGGTTAAAGCCTGTTCGCCGTACCCGCGCAAGGTTAGAACCTTCCTATAGTCGGATCATTCTTGCGCTTTGTGGTGCGTTCTTGGCGCACGGTCGCACACGATTGAAATAGTTTTTTTAGGAAAGTGAGCTAAGTATGGCTCTAAGAGGCGAATTATACACCGCCGGCCCGTTCGGCGAAGAACAGATCGAGTCCGTCAAGCGGCACTTCAACGAGTTGCTCGGCCAGGAGGTTTCCTTCGAGGTCAAACGCAATGAAGCGCTGATCGGCGGTTTTCTCGCCATCATCGATGGTAAGATCTACGACGCGAGCGTAGCCTACCGCATCAAAGAAGCACAGCATCTGCTCGTCACGAACAGCGTCTCCGGCGCGGAAATCACCGCCGAAAACGTCAGGCTCACGGGCAGCGAGCAAAAACCGTTTCACAGCAGTGCGACGGATATCGGTCAAACGCTGAAGAAACGCATCCGTTCGTTTGAAAACACGTCCGCCGTCTATGAATACGGCATCGTCACCAGCGTTGGCGACGGTGTGGTACGCATCGAGGGCCTTTCGCATACACGTTACGGCGAGCAGATCGCCTTTGAAAACGACGTTTACGGCATGACCATGGACCTTGAGCTCGACGGCGTGGGCGCCGTGCTGCTCAACGGACAGGATCTTGTCCATGTGGGCGAGCGCGTTTACGGCACGGGCCGCGTGGTCGAGGTACCGGTTGGAGATGAGCTTTTAGGCCGTGTGGTCAACCCCATCGGTATGCCGCTGGATAACAAACCGCTCTCCGCTTCCCGCTATCGTCCGGTCGAGTCCCCCGCACCACGCATCATCGACCGTCAGGCAGTCAACGAGCCGCTTATGACGGGTCTTCTCGCGGTGGACAGCATCATCCCCATCGGGCGCGGTCAGCGCGAGCTGATCATTGGCGACCGGCAGACGGGCAAGACCACCATCGCGGTGGATGCGATCATCAATCAGCGCGGCAAACACGTCAATTGCGTCTATGTCGCCATCGGGCAGAAGCTCTCCACTGTCGCACAGATCTATGAAACGCTGCAGGCAGCGGGAGCTATGGACTATTCCGTCATCGTCGTCGCCAGCGCCAGCGATTGCGCGGCGATGCAATACCTCGCACCCTACGCGGGCTGCGCAATTGCCGAACAGTTCATGTACGACGGAAAGGACGCGCTGATCATCTACGATGACCTGAGTAAGCACGCCGTGGCCTACCGCGCTATGTCGCTTCTGCTCCATCGCCCGCCGGGACGCGAAGCGTATCCTGGAGACGTGTTCTATCTGCATTCCCGGCTTTTGGAGCGTGCGGGTCACCTCAGCGAAGCAAACGGCGGCGGTTCCCTGACCGCTCTGCCAATCGTCGAGACGATGGCGAGCGATATCTCCGCCTATATTCCGACCAACGTGATCTCGATCACCGACGGTCAGATCTATCTCGAGCCGGAGTTGTTCCATTCCGGCGTGCGCCCTGCGGTCAACGTCGGCCTCTCCGTCTCCCGCGTCGGCAGCGCCGCGCAGAAGAAAGCCATGCGCAAGGTGGTTAAAAAGCTCCGCCTCACGCTGGCGCAATACCGCGAGCTGCAGATCTTTGCGCAGTTTGGCTCCGATATCGACAGCGTGACCAAAGAGATTCTCGATAACGGCGACCGGCTCAGCGAGACGCTCAAGCAAAACCAGCATGAGCCACTGCAGATGAGCGAGCAGGTGTTGCTGCTCTACGCGGTCATGAATGGATATCTGAAGGAAGTGCCTTCGCAGCACGTGCGCTCGTTTCAAAAGGGTCTGCTGCAGTATGTGAGCCGCAATTACGGTTCGCTTCTGGATGAGATCGAAGAGACCGGAGATTTCACCGACGAACAAGGTCAGGAATTGAAAACCGCAATCGAAAACTATCAGCTGACCTGCAAAGCATAAACACGATTAACGAAGATTTGGCGAAGAAACGCTCGCCGGAGAGGAGACTCTGATCCATGGCAAATATGAGCGACATCCGCTTTCACATCAAGAGCGTGAAGCAGACACGGCAGATCACCAACGCCATGCACATGGTCTCCGCGGCACGCATGCGCAGAGCGCTCGACGGCATCGCGAAAAACCGCGCGTACTTTTATCACGCGCTGGATATCATCGTAGACATTCGTAACCACACGGGCGACGTACACCACGATTACATCGATCACCGCCCGGGTGACAAGGTCGCCTACATCGTGGTCTCCGGCGAGAAGGGACTTTCCGGCTCCTATAACCACGCGGTGCTCGCGCTGGCGGACGGTCTCATGGCGGAAAAGAATGTCGTAGAGGTTTACACGATCGGCAGCGTTGGCAGTTCGCACTATTTGCGCCGCGGCATCACGCCGGACCGGCACTTTGAGCGCCTCGCAGAAAAGCCCAAGCTCGACCAGGTGCGCAGGCTTATGACGATCCTGATCGATCAATACAACCGCGGCGAGATCGACGAACTCCGCATCGTCTACACGCGATTCATCAACACGCTTTCGCGCGAGCCGGTGGAGCAAAAGCTCCTGCCCGTCGAACTCAACGACTTCAAGCGCGGCAGGCCTGTCAGCCACGAAGACGAAGCGTACGACCACACCTACATCCTCTATGACCCGTCGCCTAACGAGGTGCTGAACGCGCTGATCCCACAGCTACTCATCGGCTATGTCTATGGTGCGATCGTTCACGCCTACGCAAGCGAAAACTGTGCCCGCATGGCCGCGATGGAAAACGCCACGCGCAGCGCGGACAAGATGATTGAAAAACTGACGCAGCAATACCACGCCGTGCGCCAGCTGACCATAACCAACGAACTCGCCGATATCATCGGCGCCGCCAACGCGGCAAACGCGGCCAGATCCGCTGACGCCGCTTATTATCCGGAGGAAAGACACTCATGACGGAACAAGAACGTACCGGAAGCATCATACGCATCATAGGCCCCGTGCTGGACGTGCGCTTTAAGGAAGGGAACGAGCCGCCGATTAATACGCTGCTCGTGACCAAAACAGAGCCGCCCGTCCACATTGAGGTTGTGCAACATCACTCCCCCGGCGTGGTGCGCGCCATCGCGCTGGAACCCACGGAGGGTCTCTCTTGCGGGCTTTTCGTGCTCAACACCGGCGGAGGCATCCGCGTGCCGGTCGGCGAAAACGTACTCGGCCGCGTCATCGACTGCCTCGGTCGCCCCATCGACGGACTTGGCCCGATCGACGCGCCCCTGCGCGACGTGCACCAGGCACCGCCGTCGTTTATGCTGCAGCGACCTTCCACCACACTGTTTGAAACGGGTATCAAGGTCATCGACCTTCTCGCGCCCTACCCCGTCGGCGGCAAAATCGGCCTGTTCGGCGGCGCGGGCGTCGGCAAGACGGTGCTGATTCTCGAACTCATCCATAACATCGCTAAAAACCGCAACGGCTACTCCGTCTTCACCGGCGTCGGTGAACGCAGCCGCGAGGGTACGGACCTGATCAACGACATGCGGGAAAGCGGCGTCATCGCGCGCACATCGCTTGCGTTCGGTCAGATGAACGAGCCGCCGGGATCTCGTATGCGCGTGGCGCTTGCCGGGCTCTCGATGGCGGAACACATCCGCGACGACATGCATCAGGACGTGTTGCTGTTCATCGACAACATCTTCCGCTTTGTGCAGGCAGGCAACGAAGTCTCCGCGCTCTTGGGGCGTATGCCCAGCGCGGTCGGCTATCAGCCGACGCTTGCCAATGAACTCGGCGAACTGGAGGAGCGCATCGCGAGCACGCCGCACGGCTCCATCACCTCCGTGCAGGCGGTCTATGGTCCGGCGGACGACCTCACCGACCCCGCGCCGGCGACGATCTTCTCGCATCTGGACGCGACCACCGTACTCTCCCGCGCGATCGCCGAAATCGGCATCTATCCCGCGGTCGATCCGCTTGCCTCGTCTTCGCGCGTACTGGAGCCATCCGTCGTAGGCGAGCGGCACTACACGGTCGCCCGGCGCGTACAGGAGACCTTGCAGCGCTATCATGAGCTGCAGGACATCATCGCCATCCTCGGTATGGACGAACTTTCGGACGACGACCGCCAGACCGTGTACCGCGCGAGAAAGATTCAAAACTTCCTGTCCCAGCCGATGCACGTAGCGGAAGTCTACAGCGGACAGCCCGGCTGCTCCGTGTCTCTTGCGGACACGATCGCAAGCTTTGAAGAGATCGTAGACGGCAAGGCGGACGAGATCCCCGAGTCGCTCTTCCTGCTCGCGGGCGGCATTGCCGAAGTACACGAGCGCTACAACGAGATGAAGAGGAACGGCCAATCATAACCAGAACTGGCCGTCATGAATCCCTTTTGACCCTAAAAAAATCAATTGATCAATCGATTGCGCCTCAATCGGAAAGGAGAGATCATGGCAAAGCCTTTTAACCTGATGGTGGTCACACCCGAACGGGAGTTTTTCAACGGAGAAGCTATTTCAGTCAGCGTGCAATCCATCGCGGGGTCCCTCGGCGTGATGGCGGGGCATGTGCCGATGGTCTCCGCCCTCGACGTCGGCGCGCTGGTCATCCAAACGGATGAGCACACCACGCGCACGGCGTTTCATTCCGAAGGGTTCATCGAGGTGCGACCGGAGTGCGTCTATATCCTCTCCCAAGCCTGCGAGTGGCCGGAGGAGATCGACGAAAAGCGCGCACTCGAAGCCGAGCAGCGCGCGCAGGAACGTCTCCAGCAGCAGCGCACAGGCGACGATCTCGGTACAATGGGGCACAGCAAGGTGGCTCTCATGCGCGCCATGACGCGGCGAAAGATCAAGTCCATGTCTTCGAAGTAATCGCAACAGACAACCAAGCGCGCTCCGCTCTGACGGGGCGCGTTTTGATTCGCATTGCGCGAAGGCGCGGCTTTTCATATAATGAAACCAGTCGTAAGGATGATCACGAGAAAGCGAGGCGAGAGCGACATGCGAAAACGGCGCATCACAAAAAAAGTGGTCGGTGCTTTCTTCCTCACGCTCGCGCTCTGCATCGCACTCAGCGCTTATATCGAATACGGCAGGCGCGCACGCGAGGACGACCAGATGAAGTTCATCGCGGGCACCGTCAGCGCGCAGGCCTACGAGGTGCTCTCCACCCAGCTTAACAAGGCAAAGACGCTGGAGGCATTCGTCGTGCAGAGCGAAGGCTCCACCGCAGGTTTTGAGCGCGTGGCAAGGTTACTCGTCACGGACAGCACGGTTCGAAACGTGCTGCTTGCTCCTAACGGCGTGGTCAGCGCGGTCTACCCACTGAGCGGAAACGAAAGCGTGCTGGGTCACGACCTCACCGGCGGCAACGCGGGCGATAAAGAGGCGCAGGCCGCCATCACCCGCGGCACGATGATCATGGCGGGACCGTTCCCGCTCGTGCAGGGCGGGCAAGGCATCGCGGGCCGCCTGCCCGTGTATCTGAACGGCACCTTCTGGGGCATCGTCTCGGTGACGCTTAACTATCCTGAGGCACTCAGCGGTCTAACAGCACCTTCCTCCGTCGCGGCGCAGGGGTTTGCATGCCGCATCTGGCGCTTCAACCCGGACACGGAAGGAGAACAGACCATCCTAAAAAGCGGCGAAGGAATCGCTTCGCGCGCGTTTGATTATACGTTTCCGATCTATCACTCGGAGTGGCACGTTACCGTCTCCCCCGTTCAACCCTGGTATACGAACGACAGCGTACTCTACTCCGCGATGGTGAGTCTCTTATTGAGTTTTTCCGTTGCTACCGCGGTGGCGAGCTCAGGCACCATCCGCCGCATGGAGCAGGAAGCGGCCGAGAACCGCATCGCCTCGCTTCAAAAGCAGCTGGAGTACGATCGCACCAACGTGCTATTGGCGCAGATCAATTCGCACTTTTTTTACCACACGCTCAACGCGATTCAAGCGCTGATCGTGCTCGATCCCGACGCCGCGTATAAGATGACGGAGGATTTCTCACGCTTTCTTCGCTTTAAGGTAGACAGCGTGAGCGCGCAGAACGGGCTGGTGCCGTTTCGCGAGGAGCTGCGCACCGTGCGCGCCTATGCAGAGATCAACAAAATTCAGCTGCAAGGCCGCCTGAATGTCGAATACGATGTGTTTGATGCGGACTTTCTCATCCCGGTGCTGACGATTCAGCCCGTGGTGGAAAACGCGATCATTCACGGCATCAAGCCGAAGGTCGGCGGCGGCACAGTTCGGGTCAGCCTCACGCATGAAGAGGGGCGCTATCTTGTGCGCGTGTCGGACGACGGCGTGGGTTATACGCCCGGCGAGGAGACGAGTGCGCACTCCGTCGGCATACAAAACATCCGCACGCGTATGGAGCAGTTCCCCGACTGCTCGATGCAAGTGACGAGCGAGCCGGGACACGGCACCACGGTGCTGCTGCTCTACTCGGACAATCTCGTCAAAGAAAACACGCCAAAGATCGCATCGCTGCGTCAGGAGGGCACATGAACACAATACTGGTCGACGACATGGTGCTGGATATGCAGCTTTTGGAGCTCAAGTGCGCCGATATGCCGGAGATCGAGATCGTCGGCAAATTTACCGCGCCTGAAGACGCGATTGCGTACGCGAACGCAAACGAAGTGGAGTTTGCGATGCTGGATATCGACATGCCCGGCATGAACGGCATCGAGCTTGCGATGCGCCTGCGCGAGATCCGGCGGGATATCATCATCGTGTTCATCACCGCGCACCCGCGCTTTGCTGTCGAGGCGTTTCAGATGAAGGCGGACTACATGGTGTTTAAGCCCTTTGACCGGGACGACATTCAGGATGTGCTGGAGCGCGCGCGCCTCCTGCACACGCGCCAGAAAAAGCGGGTACAGTTTCATACCTTCGGCAACTTTGAGATGCTGGTGGACGGCAAACCCGTTCGCTTTGTCTCCGCTAAGGCAAAGGAGCTCGTGGCGCTGTGCGTGTTTTACGAAGGGCGCAACGTTGGAATCTACGACATCATCGAACATCTCTGCGAAGGCAGCGAAACCAAGACCGCCGAAAATACCGGCTATCGCAGAACAATAAAGGAGCTCAGCGACACACTCAAGAACTATAACGCGGAGGAGATTTTCGTGCGCGAGCGCGGGAGTTGCCGCATCCGGCGTGAGCTTGTCTCCTGCGATTATTACGACTTCTGGGCGGGAAAGCAGGACGCGATCTCCCGCTTTGATGGACGGTTTATGAGCGACTACGCCTGGGCGGAGCCTGCCATCTACCGCATGTGCGAAAAGAAAGGCCTGTCCTGAGCCGCGTTATTTCCACCGGTTTCCCCCGTTCAAAACAGCCGGATATCGAAAATCATATATTTTTATTCCAAAACCGTACGGTTCTCGTACGGTTTTTATGGTATATTATTCCGCAAATAGTTTTCCGGTAGCTGTTCGAAAAGAGCAGCAGAGAAAGCGAAAGAAAAAATTGCATGATGCGCGCCTGACAGCGGCGAAACAAGGACGTTTCGTACGGTTTCCGTACGGAACGTTTGTTATATTGCAGGTAGATTCGATTATCGTTTACCGATTGATCTATCGGCAGCAAACGGTCAGCATCACGCAACAATCTTTCACTCACTCAGAACATAAAAATATAAGAAACATACGATAATACCGGGCAAGCGCTTTGCCATCCGCCGGAATCGGGAAGGGGACGTTGTCTATGAACGAAATCCTCCGCATGGAGCATATCAGCAAGCAGTTTGGGGACTTTTACGCCAACCGCGACATCAACTTTGACGTGCGCAAAGGCGAGGTTCACACGCTGCTGGGCGAAAACGGCGCAGGCAAGAGCACGTTGATGAACGTGCTGATCGGCCTGTATCAGCCAACGGAAGGCTCCATCTATCTCAACGGCAAAAAGGTGGAAATCGACTCCCCCGCGGAGGCGGTTCGTCTCGGCATCGGCATGGTGCACCAGCACTTCATGCTGGTCGAGGCCATGACGGTCATGCAGAACATCATTCTCGGCGACAAGCGCTACAAGGGTATATTCATCGACCAGGCCGCACGCAGGAAAGAGATTCTAGAGCTCTCCTGGCGCTATGGTCTGAATATCGACCTTGAAGCGAAGATTACGGATATCTCCGTCGGCGCTCAGCAGCGCGTGGAGATACTTAAGGCGCTGTATCGCGGCGCGGAACTGCTGATTCTCGACGAGCCGACGGCGGCGCTCACCGATATCGAGGTAGAGGGTCTTTAGTCCGTCATCGACAAGCTCAAAAGCGAAGGCAAGAGCATCGTCTTCATCAGCCACAAGATGCGCGAGGTGCTGCATGTCAGCGACCGCGTGACGATCCTCCGCGCGGGAAAGACGATTCAGACCCTCATCGCCAGCGAGACGGACGGAAAAGAGCTCGCAAACCTCATGATCGGGCGCGACCTGGTCGAGTGCGAATATGCGAAGAAAGAATCCGAACAGGAGCCGGTCATCGAGCTTCGTCACGTCGACTTCAATA
>JBDKRF010000008.1:0-3439 GCA_039683525.1 Clostridiaceae bacterium | reverse complement strand
CGCGTCTGAAAACGCGAATGGCGGCGTGGTCACATCGTTCTTTAGTTGGCTCAAGTCCCTGTTTCAATAATGCCAAGTCGGTCGATGCATAAAACGCAGCGGGACAAGTCGTTCTTCTGAAATTGTGCATCGCGTGATACGATAGTGCTGCGGGGAGAAAAACTCCCCGCGGCAAACAGAATCCATGCGGATCATGCCCCGCAGGAAATGGACCAACCAAACAGCATGGGCTTTCGCGAATCAGCGCTCGCGCTGCGTGCTCAGACGGATGAACGCGCGCGAGAAGAACTCATCAAACAGCAGGAGAAGAACATTCTCAGAGTCGCCTCCCGCGCAAAGCATCGCTTTGTGACGAAGAACGACGACGAATGGGCGGTAGCTTTGTGCGCCTTTTCCCATGCGATCGACACCTATCATGCGGAACAGGGTTCGTTTCTGTCGTATGCCGAAACGCTGATCCGTCACAGCCTCATCGACGCGCATCGTCAGGAGGCAAAGCATGATCAGGAGTTCAGCGTTTCACCGGATTTGTTTGACGGAAACGTTGAGGAAGGCGAAAGCAATCCCGTGCTGGGGGCGACGATTCAGGCGAGCGTGCGCGCCGCGGATACAACGCTGCGGGACGAGATTCTCGCCGCAAATGAAGCGTTGCAGATATACGGTTTTCGATTTTTCGATTTGACGGATTGCTCTCCCAGCCGCGAAAACTCCCGCAACGCCTGTTTGCGGGCGGCGGAGGCGGTTGTTGCGAGCGAGGAATGCTATATGATGTTTATCCGTTCGCGTCAGCTGCCGGTCAAGTATCTGGTGTCAGAATACGGAATTCCGCGTAAGCTGATCGAGCGATACCGAAAATACATCATCGCGGTTGCGGTGATTCACGCGGGAGATTATCCCGCACTACAAGAGTACATCCATCTGGGTCGGGGGGAACGGACATGAAAGAGCAGAAGAGCGCGATGATTGTCGAAATACGCGGCGCTTATGCTGCCGCGCTACGGGAAGACGGCGTGTTTGTGCGCGTGCGCAACGCGGGATATGACATCGGGCAAACGATATCGCTTGAAGTTGCGGCGGCGGAAGAGCCAATCCAACGCGCGCAGCCGAAACGCAAACGTTCGCGGGTGGCGGCGCTAGCAAGCGTTGCTGCTGTGTTTCTGCTGCTCGTGCTCGGCGGGTTCAAGGGCTATACCATGCCTATCGGCGTGGTGAGCCTCGACGTAAACCCCTCGATTGAGTTTTCCATCAATTGTTTTGACCGCGTGCTGGATATCTCCGCGGTCAATGAAGACGCAGAGAAGATTCTTGCGGGTCTGGACGAGAAAGCATTGCGCTATCAGCCCGTGGACGAGGCCGTGGACGCGACCATTGCCGCGCTGCGCGAAAACGGATACCTGATCGATGCAACAGAGAACGACGTGGTGATATCCGCAGCTTCGTATAGCGAGCGGCATTCGGACGTGATCGCGCAGCGCCTCGACAAACGGGTGCGCCAACAGGCCGATCTGACGGTCTATTCAATCCCTGTTTCGAATCGCGAAGTGAAAAGCGCACACGACCTTGGTACCAGCGCAGGCAAGCTGCAAATCATCGAGCGTCTTGGCGAAAGCTGGAACAAGGACGAAACCTTTGATCCTGAGGATTGGGTTGCGCGGCCCGTGCGCGAGATTATCCGTGAAACGAAGGAACAGTCGGGTGAACCCGCGAAAGAGAATCAGAAGCCGCGAACCGCCGGACAGGCGGACACCGCCTCCGGCGGAGCGAGTGCGACGCCGCCGCAGCAAAGCCAGCAGACGCAGCCGGGCGGAACATACCAGCAGCCTTCCGGCGCAACAAGCCCGGAGCAAGACCCCGCGCACCAGGGCGAGACAAAGCCTGGCGGAAAAGGGCCGTAAACCGAAAAAGATTCAATGGAACGTTAAGCTCTTTTTGCGATAGAAAACACGGAAAGAGCCTCAAATAATGAGAGATTTGATGGAACACACAGCTCTTTTTGCGATAGAATTGCGTAAAAGAGCTGTGTTTTTCTTGAACTTTTGTTAGAAATATCATATACTAGCGGGCGTATGTGACTTTTTGGGAGTAAAAATAACAAGCATGATTCGCAGTTTTCTAGCCAGTTTGAAGCAGGAGTTTACGGGATACAACGCAAAATCCTTTTCAAAAGATCTCATGGCGGGTGTGACCGTCGCGGCGGTTGCGCTCCCTCTCGCGCTCGCGTTTGGCGTCAGCAGCGGGGCGGATGCGGCAGCAGGATTGATCACCGCGATCATCGCGGGCGTGATCATCGGCTCACTCTCCGGCGCGTTTTACCAGATTTCGGGGCCTACAGGCGCGATGGCGGCGATCTTGATCTCCATCGTTGCGAAGTACCAGATGCAGGGCGTGTTTCTCGCCACGTTGATGGCAGGCGTCTTCCTGCTGCTCGCGGGCATTCTGCGACTCGGAAAACTCACCGCCTTTATTCCGGCGCCGGTGATTACGGGCTTTACCTCCGGCATCTCGATCCTCATCGCCGCAGGCCAGCTAGATAACTTCTTTGGCGTCAAGTCGGTGGGCGAGGACGTCGTCGAGCGCATCGGTAGCTATTTCTCGATGGGCTTTTCTCCGAATCTTTACGCGGTCTGCATCGGCCTGTTTGTGATTCTCTTCATGATCGCGTACCCAAAGAAATGGAACGCGGTCGTACCCGGCTCGCTGGTCGCGATCATTCTGGCAACCTCTGCCGCTTCCCTGTTAAATTTCAACGTGGCGTGCGTGGGCGAGATTCCCAAGACGCTGCTGCCCGCCGACCGACTCAATCTTGCGCAGATCGACATGCATACGCTACTCAAGCTCGCCTCTCCCGCATTCAGCATCGCGATGCTGGGTATGATCGAGAGCCTCTTGTGCGGCTCCAGCGCGTCCCGCATGACCGGCAAAGCCTTCAACAGCGATCAGGAGCTGGTGGCGCAGGGCATCGGCAACATCATCCTGCCGTTCTTCGGCGGAATCCCCGCGACCGCCGCCATCGCGCGCACGAGCGTCGCGGTCAAGAGCGGAGCGGTCACGCGCATCACCGGCATCGTGCACGCGCTGGTGCTGGTGGTGTCTATGTTCCTGCTGGCGCCCGTCATGTCGTCGATTCCGCTTGCCGCGCTGGCCGGGGTTCTGATGGTCACCGCGTTTCGAATGAACGAATGGTCCGCCATTCGTTATATGTTCTCCAGAAAGTTTAAGGGTGCGATCCTGAAGTATTTTGTCACGATGATCGCGACGGTGATTTTCGACCTCACCACCGCCATTGCGCTGGGCGTGCTGGTAGCGTTGCTGCTCCTCGTGCGCAGGCTTTCCAAGCTTGAAATCAACATCGAGGCCGTGGATGCAGAGCGCCTCTCCGCAGATGGCGAGGAGATCTGCCGCAGATACGGCTCCGCGCGGGTTGTGTACATCGCAGGCG
>JBDKRF010000007.1:0-6092 GCA_039683525.1 Clostridiaceae bacterium | reverse complement strand
GATGGAGCAAGCGCTCGCGCCACTCGATATCGAGATCTCCATGAGTGTTTCCTCGCAGCTTTGCGCGGCGCTCGCGATCATTCCGGAAAAAGAGCGCGTGCGGCCTGCGATCCTCATCGACGTTGGCTATACGCACACGGATGTGTCGATTGTGGAGAACGCGGCGCTGACCGATATTCGTACCATCGATGTCGGCGGCAAGCATATGACAAGCGATCTCGCCTTCGGGCTGGATATACCGCTGGATACGGCGGAGCAGGTGAAGCGGCGGTTTGTATTTTTGCAGGAGCCGCTGAGCAGTACCGAAATCGTGCGCACACCCACGGGCGCAAAGCGCGTGGATCACGCCGCGATTGAACTCATTTTAGAAGCACGCGCAGGCGAACTGGTGACCTTGATTCGCGCGTCGCTCAAGGAGATGGGCATCTCGCCCGAGGCGAGCCCCATCACCTACCTGACTGGCGGCGGAATCGCCATGATGAAGGGCGGTATCGACTACCTCAAGCGCGGCTTGCAGCTGAATATTCAGCGGGACACGCCGTGGGTAGCGGATATGGATACACCAAATTACACGAGCTGTTTTGCGGCGCTTGATTTTGTTTTACGCGCGACCAGCGACGACATCGTGACCAACACGTCGCCGGGTACGCTGATGGACAGGCTTCGTAACCTTTTTACCAAATAAGGGGGACAAACAATGTTTGAACCGGATTTCGAGAACACCTCTTTTGCGCAGATTAAAGTCATCGGCGTGGGAGGCGCGGGCTGCAACGCCATCAATCGCATGGTGCAGTATGGCTTGCGCGGCGTAGAATTCATCGCCATCAATACCGATAAGCAGGCGCTGTTTCTGGCAAAGGCACCGACCAAGATTCAGATCGGCGAAAAGCTGACCAAGGGTCTTGGCGCGGGCGCGGACCCCGAAGTGGGCCGCACAGCCGCGGACGAGAGCCGCGAGCAGATCATGGAAGCCCTGCGCGGAACCGACATGGCGTTTATCACCGCAGGCATGGGCGGCGGCACCGGCACGGGAGCGACCTCCATCGTTGCCGAGTGCGCCAAAGAGCTCGGTATTTTGACCATCGCGGTCGTGACGAAGCCCTTTACGTTTGAAGGCAAGGTGCGTATGCGCAACGCCGAAATCGGCATCGCTTCGCTCAAGCCCGCCGTGGATACGCTGATCACGATTCCCAACGATAAACTTATCGACCTCGTCGGCCGCGCGAGTCTGCCGGACGCACTGCGCGTTGCGGACGATGTGCTCCGCCAGGGTATTCAGGGTATCTCGGATCTGATCGCAGTTCCGGCGATGATCAACCTCGACTTTGCGGACGTCAAGACCATCATGCGCGAAAAAGGCCTTGCACACATGGGCATCGGTAACGCCAGCGGCGAAAAGCGCGCGGCGGAAGCGGCCCGTCAGGCCATCGAAAGCCCGCTTCTGGAGACCAGCATCAACGGCGCGCGCGGCGTGCTGATGAATATCACGGGCGGCCCGGATCTGAGCCTGCTCGAAGTCAACGAAGCAGCGGAACTCATCAGCGAAAACGTCGATCCTGAAGCGAACATCATTTTCGGTGCGGATATTGACGAGGCGATGGGCGATGCGCTCCGCATCACGGTCATTGCGACCGGCTTTGATCGTCCTGACCGCATTGGCAACATTCAGGGTGTGCCGGGCTTCGGCGCGTTCAGCACCTTCCGCTCGCCTTACGGCAGCACCGGCATGGGTGCCAACCAGCAGCAGCCCATGGCGCAGCCCCAGCCGCAGCCCCAGCCGTATCCGACGCAGCCGCAGCCGCAGCCGTATCCGACGCAGCCGCAGTATCAGCAGCCGATGCGTCAGCCGCAGCCGCAGCAGTACGCGTCCGCCTCCTATGCGCCGCGCCGCCCGATCATGACGGACGAGCCGGTGGCGGCCCCGATTCCGCAGCAGCGGCAGGAGCCGGTCTTCAGCGAAAACGACATTCGCAGAGACTATCAGGAGAAGCCCAAGAGCAAGCTGGACGTTCCCGCGTTCCTGCGCAACCGTTAATCAACCGAATACAGCAAAGCGCCGCTTGAACAAAGCGGCGCTTTTTTTGTGTAGAAATGATCTAGATGAAAAATCTATTCTTCTCAGAGACTCTTATGCTGATAACAGGAGAGTTCTTTTGTTTACTTTTCTTTCAAGAAAAGTAAGAATCTCTCCCGTATCTCGTTGAATTGTTCTCCGATGGGCTTTGCCAGCGAGAGATCGGCAATCATTGCGTCGAGTTCCGATAGCGTAACCCACTTTGCGTCTGCGGTCTCGCCTTCTTGCAGGCGAATTTCGGCAAGCGGAACATCGCGCCGCAGCAGATAGTGATCGACAAGCGAGTCCCGCGTGGGCTCGGTGCCGATGAGCACCAGCTCGTCTTCGGTGGCAACGATGCCGGTCTCCTCTTCCAGTTCGCGCGCGGCGGCCTGCCTGCTGGTCTCGCCTGCGAGTGCGGAGCCGCCTGTGTTTTCCCAGCAGTTGGGATAGCTTTCCTTTGCGGAATCGCGCAGGGTTAAGAGAATGTTTCCACAAGAATCGACCGTCCAGATGGAGACGACGATGTGGTATTCACCCGGGTTGCCCGGCGTACCCCTTAGGGGTGTTTTGCCGAGCGGGTTGCGTGCGCTGTCAAACAAGTCCCAATGTTCCATCGTTGGCCTCCTTCCGCAGGCATGGCGAACCATCGATCACATGAAAAGTACGAGACCAATCGGAATAAAGATTGCGAGGATGAAATCCAGCACCTTGATCTTGGTCACCTTCAGCAGGTTGAGACCGATGGCGAGAATCAGAAGCGAACCCACGCAGGTCATCTCGGCAACGGCTGCATCGCTGAGTACGGGCGCTAAGAACTGCGCAAGCAGCGTGATGCCGCCTTGATACAAGAACAGCGGTATCGCCGAGAGCAGCACGCCAGCACCGAGTGTGCTCGCGAAGATGACCGCGCTCACGCCGTCGAGAATGCTCTTCGTAAACAGCACTTCATGATCGCCGGAAAGCCCGCTGTTGAGGGAGCCTACCACCGCCATCGCGCCGACGCAATACAGCAGCGTCGTGGTGATAAATGCTTCGCTAAAGCGAGACCCGCTATCCATCTTCGACGCAAACTTCTGCTCGATGCTGCCGACAAAGTGGTTGAAGTGTCCGTCAAAATCGAGAATCATGCCAATTGCGCCGCCGACGACGATCGAGATCGTCGCAATCAGCGCGTTTTGCCCTTTTAACATGCCGCTGATGCCGATATAGATGACCACAAGGCCGAGACCTTGCATAATCCCACTGGATACGCGCTCCGGGATGCCTTTTTTTAGTAGCAGGCCGAGCGTTCCTCCGACGAGGATTGCCGCGGCGTTGACGATGGTTCCTAACATGAGACGAGGTATCCTTTCCAATGATGCCGGGTGACGCAACGATTCGTTTTTTGGCATTTTGTATGATTATACGCCTTTTATGCGCGAAAAGATACACGCGAAGCGGAGGGAATTGAGGCACCGACCATCGAAAAAGCGCGGAAGCACGCTTTTTTTCTGCTGCTGCTGCTTCAATAACCGAAACGGTTACCGCAACGATGCTGCTTTTTTCGTACGTGTGGCAGCATTTGAATGACACTCAGCGGGATAAAAAGATTCTTTATCTAAGCGGTAAGAATGCGCAAGAATCCGCGCTTTTGTACCCTTGCTGAGGGTACTGCTGAGTGATACCATGTGACAGAACTGAACTGTAATCGTCTGATCTCAACTGAAACAACAACATAAAGACCGAACGCGAGTGATACTTTGCGATGGGAGATCCGTATGAAAAAAACGTTACTATGTGTGCTGTTTTGCCTCATGGGCTGCTTTCTGTTCAGCGCGTGCAACCCTGTAAGAGTCCCCGACCCGGAGGGAATCATGGAGCCGACGCAGGCGCTCTATGATGGGCTTGATGCGTTAAAACCGCAGGAGTTGCAAGAGAAGACGAGTTTGCTGGGTCAGGAGCAATACTGCATCGTCGTGGATGATGGCCTCGGCATGAAGGGATTCATCTCCCAGTATTGTCAGAGCTATCGCGCCGCACTCGGTGCTGCGTCCAGCGTGAGCATCAGCAACCCGCGTACGTGCTTATGTGCGAGTGATGTGAAAAGCGGATCATCCGTGAGCAAAGTGCCGGGCGACGTGTTTTTCCAGAACGCGATGCAGGAAGGTTTCTTTGCAGGGAAGAGTACCGACATCGCTTCCATCATCGAGAAACTTGCGGAGCAATCCGGCAGAAATACCAATCAGGTGACGATTCTGATCACGGACTTGATGCTGCCCTCGGAGGATGCGAGCAGGAAAGCCGCAGCTGCGCTTCAGAAATACATCATCAAGCCGGAACACAAGACGATGGGCATCATTGCGATTGTCGGGGATTTTCGCGGCATGATCGATAACCTGCCGGTGAGTCAGAAGACGGGTCAAATTCGAAAAGTGAGCGACTACATGGTGAAGGAACGCGATGAAAACGGTAACTTCCGCCATCCGCTGTATCTGATCTTTATGGGAAACGATCAGGCGGTGCTCAACGCAATGGAGAAGGCGCTATCGTCGCTGGATGGCAGCGGGCTTCTGGATGAGACGACCCCGCGCTATGCCCTGTATTTCTCGGAATACGGCGTCAATCGCGTCGAGACGGACGGAGTCTCCACCCAGTTCAACTTCGGCTGTCATGCATATGATCGCGCAAACTATCCAGTGGAGAACATTGTGCGCGGAGTAAAGAACGACGCAGGAAACATTCGTTATGCCACCAAGAATGGTGAAGAGATGCCTGAGGCGTATCAGCAGTTGCTGAGCAAAGTACCTGTTGTGAAGCTTTACAATCAGGAACGCGGCAATACTCAGGAAAACGTAACCCTCGACTGCAAGATCCCCTACGCGCTCATAGACTCCTCGGAAAACGGAGCGAGCATAGCCGATCCGTACAATCTTGTTGTGCCTGCAAAAAAACTGCCGCTCGATCATGACGATTATTCCGTTACGACGGAAATTCGTGTATTGAACTATGTAGCGGACGGTACGGGGACTAAGGCGAGCTGGATTGAGCCGGAATCAAACCTCGTGAGTTACGAGAGTGCAGTAATCGATGATAGCTGTAAAACGATCAACATCGTACTGAATGTAGACACAAAGCAGCTCGAGCAGGATGTGCCGCTCCTCGTTCGAGTCGATGTTCGGGTAAGCATTGATCCGCAGCTGGCTCAGATCAATACACTTTATAACACCGAATGGGTAAAAGACCTGACGCTGAGCTTAAGGCAGTTTGACATTGAATCCGCATGGCAGAGTGAGGCGGAGACTTCCGCCCGCTACAGTAAGGCGACCACAGAGAAAACGCCGTTTCTTTCAAACTTGATTTGCCAGGGCATCGCCGATCAGCAGTTGCAGTCGATCGATGATACCATTCGCACTACAACGCCAACCTTTTTGCAAACGGCGATGTTCGGGCTGGTGGTACGCAATGTACCCAGCCACTATAGTATGGACGGTAACTGGAAGGACGATGAAGACTTCCACGGTTGGGCCTTCAGCATAAAGGATGCGCAAGAGATCATTTCCGCAATGAAATAAAGATAGATGACGGGAGGCTGCATATGAACTCGAATGTGAGTAAAAGAAGGTCAGCGCGTTTTCTCTGGACGTTTCTTTTCGCCGTGGCGCTCGCGCTGATTCCGCCGGTGTTGTATCAAAGCTCGCTCTATGGCGTGTTCTTTCCCGAGGACGCTGCAAAAGAGATTGCCACAAAGTTTACGGATGCAACGCGCTGGATTCACGCCGGTGCGGTAGCCGTAGTTTGGCTGCTCAATGTGGTATTTTTTCTGGTCAACGAGAAGAAGGGTGACTTTGGTGACAAGCTTGCCGCACGAACCGGGCTGCAAAACTTGCTGAATATTCTGTTCATCATTCTCAGCGTCGCAGCGGTCATCGGTTATCGCTTCGCCATCGATCCTACGGTTTGGATCGGAGTCTATTTACCCAGTTCTACGATAAGCAAACTTCGGTTTTGGACGCCGTATATCGTCGTTGGGGCAAGTACCTTTCTGCTGTGGCTCTTC
>JBDKRF010000006.1:0-11606 GCA_039683525.1 Clostridiaceae bacterium | reverse complement strand
ACCTATCAGGCGAAGAATGCGGCGGTCGCGATTACGGCTCTCGAGCTGCTCCGCCAAAAGGGCTGGACGATCTCCGACCAGAATCTGAAGGATGCGCTTTTGACCGTTCGTTGGCCCGCCCGCTTTGAGCTGTTGCGCCGCAATCCTGTGTTTGTTGCAGACGGCGGGCACAACCCGCAGGGCATCTCAGCCGTTGCGGAAAGCCTTATGGAGCACTTCCCCAATCGCAAGATCACGTTCCTCATCGGCGTCATGGCGGACAAAGACATCCCGCAGATGATCGATGTGCTCGCGCCTCTGGCAAAGGAGTTCATTACGGTCACGCCGAACAACCCCCGCGCACTACACGCAGATGTGCTTGCCGCAATGCTCACAGAGCGCGGGTTTGAGGCGATTTCGCGCGACGATGTACCGGAGGGTGTTCGCGTCGCAATCGAACGCGCGGGTTCAGACGGCATCGTCTGCGCGCTAGGTTCGCTCTACATGCTTGGCGATGTTCGCGCAGCGCTTGGCGTCAAATAATCAATCTCGGAGGATATCATGGCTTTTCGCGATCAAACCATCGATTCGTTTTTCATCGAGCTTTCTTCCAAAGCGCCGATCCCCGGCGGCGGCGGCGCGAGTGCGCTGGTTGGCGCGCTATCCGGCGCGCTGACGCACATGGTAGCAGCTCTCACGGTAGGCAAGCCGAAGTATGCCTCTGTGGAGCTAGAGATGCAGGAGTTGCTCGTTCAAACCGAACACTTAACCAATCGTTTTCTCGCGCTTATGGACGAGGACGCTGCGTCGTTTGAACCTCTCGCGCAGGCATACCGCTTGCCGAAAGAGACCGATGAGGAGAAAGCCGAGAAAGCACGCGTGATGGAAGATGCTCTCAAGAGCGCGGTGCAGCCCCCGCTCGAGATCATGGAAACCTGTGCGCGCGCCTTGCCGCTGATTGCGCTCTGCGCGGAAAAAGGCAGCGTCGTCGCCGTCAGCGATGCGGGTGTTGCCGCCTCTCTCTGCCGCGCCGCACTGGAAGGTGCTAGCTTAAACGTGTTCATCAACACGCAAGGCATGCAGGATAAAGATTATGCCTCCTCGCTCAATCAACGCGCGCACGAGCTGCTCACGCAATACGGCGCGGAAGCGGAGAGAATCTTCCGCGAAGTTTCCGCGCGTCTTGGCGCATAAACTCGCTTTACGCATTCCCCCGCTGCTCTGGAAAACACAACAACGAAAGGGAATATCATGCAGATCTGTTTTTTAAATGGCAGCCCACGCCTGAATGGCAACACGGCTGAACTGGCAAAACCTTTCTTGGAAGAGCTGAAAAACGGCGGCGCAAACGTAGACGTTTACGCGCTTGCGAATATGAACATCGCCTCCTGCAAGGGGTGCTATCATTGTCAGGATGTTGCAGATGAATACGGATGTTTTCAGGAAGACGACATGCACGAAATTGCGAAGTCCATCATCGGCTGCGACCTGATCGTGCTGGCAACGCCAATCTATACCTGGTTTTGCACGACGGAGCTAAAAGCCGTGCTGGATCGTTTCTACGGTCTTGCGAAATATTACCGCTCCGCGGAGGGCAATCTTGTCGAGGGAAAGCGCATGGCGATTCTCGCGACTCACGGTTACGACGCGGCTTATGCGGCGGATCCGTTCGTCATCGGCATGCAGCGCATGTGCGAGCATTATCATATGCGTTATGACGGTATGTACTCCGTAAGAGATGTGGACGACCTTGCTTCGTTTCAAACCAAGCAGGCGATCAACGGCGCGAAGGAGTTCGCGAAGTATCTGCTGAATAAAAAAGACTGATACGGTCAACCCAGTAACAGAAAGCGTGTCGTATGGCTGCACCCAAAAATGACAACGTAAAGCAAAGAATTCTCGATGCCGCAACCACCCTGTTTCAGGAGCGGCACGATGTCTCGCTCGCCGAAATCGCGAAAGCGGCAAACGTGAGCAAAGGCACCTTGTTTTATCATTACCGCAGCAAAGCTGAAATTTATCTCGACCTTGGCGAGCGATACTGGAGCAGGCTTTCGGATGATCTGCTGCTCTGGGTCGATAACCGCGAAAAAGACACTTCTCTCCCCCGCCTTGTGCGCTACACATTTCTTCGCGGTGCGTTTGACGAGAGCGGGCAGCTGCGTTTGCGACTGTTTGTAGAGTCCATCTCCGGCGACGAAAAGAGCCTGATTCGCGAGCGACTGAACGAACAATATGCGCACTTCAAGAATATTCTAAAGTCCCGCATTCTGGAGCGTGCGCCGGGCGCGGACGGCGAACAGCTCGCGTGGCTTTTATTGACGCTGGTCGACGGGCTCATGGTGCAGAGCACCATGCAGAACGCCGGCATGGACGTCAACGCCTTTATCGAGTGGATGGCGAAAAGTTTTCAAAAGCTGGTATAACCCGAGCCAATCCCCTTCTGTTGACCAAAACCTGTTAGTGCCCAGATCTTGCGCGCCGAAAGGCGCGCTTGTTTTATTGCATCAAACCATATATTCTATCGCGCTGTCTTGACAAGTCGATCACTTAATGCTACGCTCATGCCGTAAGTCGGTCACTTGACCGACTCAACAGAAAACGCTGAACAATTCTTGTTTGGAGCGAAATCATGTCCTATTGCAAACGAATCAATCGAATACTGCAAAAGCAGTTTGGCGGTCGTGTGGTCGCGCGTGAGACGGATCACGTCCTCTATCTGGAAGGCGAACTGGAACGCTGGGACGACATTGTCTCAGCGGGGTTGCTTGCCGCCAATCGCCGTAAATACGACGGTCTGGTCAACGACATCGTCTTTACCGGCGGAACGATTCCCCCGATGCGCATGCCGCAGATTCAGGATTCCTCGCTGGAGGGTACCGCGCCGGATGTGTTGATCATCGGTGGCGGTATCGTTGGCTGCGCTATCGCGCGGGAATGTGCCAAATTCGACATGAAAATCCTGCTGATCGAGAAAGAGCACGATGTAGCGATGCAGACCACGAGTCGAAACGACGGTATGATTCATCCCGGCATTGATCTCATGCCCGGGCAGGTCAAGCGGCGTTATAATATGCGCGGAAACCGCATGTATGATTCGATTTGTCGCGAACTGGATGTCCCCTTCCGCCGCTCCGGCCAATACATTTGCTTTCACGGAACGAAGATGGCGCTTGCCGCGTTCTTCGGGCAAGTCTATTACCATATCTTTGGCCCGCACGTCACATATCTGCGCAAGCGCGATTTCTTTCTGCGCGAGCCGAACATGAACCCGATCATCTCCGCCGCGCTGTATTTTCCGGATGCCGGCGTCGTTTCCCCGTACGGGCTCGCCATCGCCTACGCCGAAAATGCTGCGGACAACGGTGTCTCGTTTTCGTTTGACACCGCGGCGCTGGAGATGTCGATGAAAGACGGCAAGATCGTCAGCGTGAAGACCAACCGTGGAAACATCTATCCAAAGGTCGTCGTCAACGCGGCTGGCGTCTTCTCCGAAGAAGTTGCGCGCATGGCGCAGGATCGCTTCTTCTCCATCCACCCGCGCAAAGGCACAAATACCATTCTGGATCACAAGGCTTCCACGCGGATGAACACGATTGTCTCTACATTTGGTACGTCTTCTACCAAAAAGCGCCACACCAAAGGTGGCGGGCTCGTTAAAACCATCGATCAAAACACACTGGTCGGGCCGGATGCCGTAGAGACGTACGACAAAGAGGATTTTACTACGAGTGCGGAGAATATCTCGTTCGTATTTGAGAAACAAAGTGCGACCGACCCCGCGCTGCATCAGCGTGATGCGATTACGTATTTCTCCGGTGTTCGTGCAGCAACCTATGAGGAAGATTTCGTCATCCGCAAAGGCAAATGGACGAAGAACATCGTGCACGCCGCGGGTGTTCAATCTCCTGGCATTACGGCGGCCCCCGCAATCGCGCAGGACGTCAGCCGCATGGCGGCAGAGCTTCTCTCCGGCGAACACGACGTTCGAATGAACGAAAAATTCAACCCGATTCACAAGAGCATCGTTCGCGCCAATGAGCTGGACGCCGAATCCCGCGATGCGTTGATCCGCGAGAATCCTGATTATGGTGAAATCATCTGCCGTTGCGAACAGATCAGCCGTGGCGAGGTGATCGAGGCTCTGCATCGCAGCATCTCCTGTGACACGCTGGATGGCGTCAAGCGCCGCGTTCGTCCCGGCATGGGGCGGTGTCAGGGAGGGTTCTGCGGGCCGCTCGTTCTCCAGATCATCGCGCAGAAAACAGGCGAGTCGCTTGAGCAGGTTACGAAATCCGCACCCGGCGGAGAGCTGCTCTTTGGTTCCATCAAGGAGGTGACATCAAATTGATAGAGGAAATCATGTTTGATGTGACCGTGATCGGTGCCGGTCCCGCGGGACTCGCCGCCGCACTTGCCGCCGATCGCGAGGGTGCAAAGACGCTGCTCATCGAGCGCGAAGCGCGTCTTGGCGGCATTCTCAAACAATGCATTCACGATGGCTTTGGGTTGGTTCGTTTCGGTGAAAAGCTCTCCGGCCCAGAATATGCGCAGCGATTTGTCGAGCAGATTCCCAAGAGCACTGTTACGGTCTGGACGCTTGCCTTTGTCAGCGAAATTCGCCGTGACGCGGACGACAGCATCCTGACGGTCGTCACGCGGGAAGGCATCCGGCATGTTCGCACACGCTCGCTGATCTTTGCAACCGGCTGCCGCGAACGGACGTCCCGCCAAATCGGCGTGCAGGGACGGCATTGCGCGGGCATCTTCACCGCCGGAACCGCACAGTATTACACCAATCTGCTTGGCAAACTGCCGACAAAGCGCTGCGTCATCCTCGGCAGCGGAGATATCGGGCTTATCATGGCGCGTAGGCTCACGCTGGAAGGCGCAACCGTCATCGGTGTCTATGAAGCGAAACCCACGCCAAGCGGGTTGACGCGAAACGTCCGCCAGTGCCTCTGGGACCTTGATATTCCACTGTACACGAGTAAGACCGTCACCCGTGTCTTTGGAGACACGAGATTAACAGCGGTTGAGATGGCAAGCGTCGATCCCTGTATGTGCCCGATTCCGGGTACAGAGGAGATCATCCCCTGCGACGCGCTGATCCTTTCGGTCGGACTGATCCCAGAAAACGAGCTTGCGGAGTCCATCGGCGTTCCGATCGATTCTAAGACGAAGGGCGCGATTGTGGATGAGCGAAACGAAACGCTCCTGCGCGGCATATTTGCCTGCGGCAACGCGCTGCATGTCAACGATCTGGTCGACTACGTCTCCGAAAGCGGCGAAGTTGCAGGTAAAGCGGCTGCTGAGCGCGGTAAGGCGCCGAGAAGGCTCGTTCCCATCGAGTGTGACAACACCCTGCTCTACGTCGTACCGCAGAGAATCAGCGCTTGCTCTGCAACGTCCGTGCGCGTCTTCTTCTTCCGCTCCGCACGCGATCTGGACAACGCAACGTTGACCGTCACGAAGGGCGGACGGACACTGCTGACAAAGAAATTTGCGCACCTGCGCCCGCCGGAGATGGAGCGGCTTCCCCTTTCGTTCACGGCGGAGCAACTCTCCGGCTGTGAGCCGCTACGCTTCCATTTGGAGGTTATACACGATGACTAACATCGAAACCAGGCATGAAAAAGACATCGTCTGCATCGTTTGCCCGAACGGTTGCCGCATCCATTGCGTGCAAACGCTGGACGGCGTAAACTGTACTGGGCAGCAGTGTAAGCGCGGCGAAGCGTATGCGCTTGCCGAGCTGACACATCCGATGCGAACGCTGACCACCAGCGTCAAGACGGTGTTTCCGGAAGCGCCCGTCATCAGCGTGCGAACGGACGGCGAAATCGAGAAAGCAAAGATGCGCGACGCAGCAAAAGCCTTGGATGAAATCATCCTGCGCCAACGCGTCAAGATCGGTGATGTCATCGCGCAAAACATCTGCAACACCGGCGTCAATGTCATCTGCACGAGTGATAAGCTCATTCAATCCTATTGACCAGCGAACGCGAAAGGAGCGTACTACCATGTCTCATCCTTATAAAGGTTTTGAACCAAGTTGGGTAAAAGGCGAGATTCCGAAAGACAGCTATCGTTCCATCTTTAAATGGGGTGCTCCGCTGGAGATCAAAGCGCCGAAAGAATCGCTCTATCAGCTCTTGAAAGAGAAATTTCATCTTACGGACGAGGATTTCCGCGCGTATCGTGAGGACATCGGCTTTGACAAGGTCTCCTTTGATCTGCCAATCCGGTTGTCCGAGTACGATCTCAAGACGTTTTCGGATATCGTCGGGCAGGATTTTGTTCGCACGGACGATTACGCACGCCTCTCTGTGGCATATGGCAAGACGATGTATGACCTGCTTCGCCTGCGCAATAAGATCGTCGAAAACGTGCCGGATGCGGTACTCTACCCGGACACAAAAGAACAGATCGAGCAGATCGTCGCCTACTGCGCCAAGCAGAAGATTCCTGTCTATGTCTACGGCGGCGGCTCCTCTGTTACACGCGGCGTCGAGTGCGTCAAGGGCGGCATCTCGATGGACCTTCGTCTGCGCTTCAACAAGGTCATCGAGTTCAACGAGATCGACCAATCGATCACGGTCGAGGCTGGCATGAGCGGCCCTAAGTTGGAAGACACCCTGAACCGTGCGCAGGAGCTCTTCGGTGCCAAGCGTGCCTATACCTGTGGACATTTTCCGCAGAGCTTTGAGTATTCCTCCGTCGGCGGCTGGGTGGTCACGCGAGGCGCTGGCCAAAACTCAACCTATTACGGCTGCATTTCCGATATCGTGCTCGCGCAGGAATACGCAACGCCCATCGGCGTGATTAAGACCGACCGTTACCCGCGCAAGTCAACCGGCAGCGACCTCGGTCAAATCATGATGGGTGGCGAAGGCACATACGGCGTTCTGACCCATGTCACGCTCAAAGTGTTTCGCCATATGCCGGAGACGATTCGCCGGTTCTCCTATATGTTCAAAGATTGGGAGACGGCGCAGGCGGCGGCACGCGAGATCATGCAAAGCGAGGCGGGCAATCCTTCCGTCTTTCGCCTCTCCGACCCGGAAGAGACCAGCATGATGCTGCATCAATACGGTGTCATGGATTCCCCGCTCAAACATTTGTTCCGCATGCGCAACTTCAAAGAAAACGAAATGTGCCTCTATCTTGGATTCACCAACGGAGATAACGGTTTCTCCCGCAATGCCGCAAAAAACGTCCATCGCGTTGCGCGGAAGTTCGGCGGCATGAGCCTCACCGGGTACGTCACCCGCGGTTGGGAAAAAGGCAGATTCAACGATCCCTACATGCGCGATACCATGCAGGACTTCGGCATCGTCACCGATACGATGGAATGCTCCGTCAACTGGAGCAACATGAGTAAGGTTCATGCCGATGTACGCGCCTTTTGCAAATCCCGTCCGGATACGATTTGCATGACGCATATGTCGCACGTGTATCCGCAGGGCGCAAACCTCTACTTCATCTTTCTCATCAAGGAGAGCGATCCCGAAGCATTCCGTCAATACCATGCTGGCATTCTCTCCGCGATCCAGCAATCGGGCGCCGCCATGAGCCATCACCACGGCATCGGCAAGATGTTCGCGCCATGGCTGGAAGGCTCAGTCGGCAAAAATGAGTATGACGTGCTGCGGACGCTGAAGCAGCATTTTGATCCGGATAACATCATGAACCCCGGCGGAACACTTGGCTTTGACTTGAAGGAGCGCGAAAAGCACTTCCCGAATTCCTGAACATCTTCCCCGCTCCGGCGGGGATTTTTTATTACGTCCTGCCTGGCGGAATTGTATCTACAGTCAATTGCGAAGCACCCCCGTTTGTGATAGAGTAATTCTATCGAGCTGAATCTTTCAGCCTGCACATCCATACAAACTATCAAAAAACACAAACAATTTGCAATACGAAATTCACGGATCAAAGGAGATCGGTCATGCCTTATTTCATCACCGAAAACTGCAATGGCTGCACGGCTTGCGCCAAGCAATGCCCCGTGCTCGCCATCGATGGCGTGGCAAAAGAGCGTCATGTGGTCAACATCCGCCGCTGTGTTTCCTGCGGCGTGTGCGGCCGCATCTGCCCCAAGGGTGCGTTGCTTGACGGACACGATCAACTCTGCCAGAGTGTTCCGCGGTCAAAATGGAAGAAGCCCGTTGTCGATACCGCGGCGTGCAGCGCCTGCGGCATCTGTGTGACTTGGTGCCGTGCGGAGGCACTGCGCATCTCGCCGCCCGCGTTTCACGGCGATATCCATGTGTTTGCCGAGCTCTATCAGCCGGGCAAATGCGTTTCCTGCGGGCTTTGTGAAGACAACTGCCCCATCGGTGCAATCCGCCTTGCGGAGGTGATCGTATGAGAACACCTGTCTATGCCATCATCGACCTGACATCGCGCACCAGCGCGCGCTATGAAATCAGCGAATCGCTCTATCGCAACTACATCGGCGGCAAAATGCTCGGCGCAAGGTTGCTTTACGACCTGACCCAAGTCGGCATCGATCCGCTCGGGCCGGATTCAGTCGTGATCATCAACACAAGCCCCGCAAACGGAACGGGTGCGCCCTGCTCCAGCCGCTTTAATATGACGTTTAAAAACGTCCTCACGGGCGGCATCGCGAGCAGCAACTGCGGCGGTCAGTTCGGTGTCATGATGAAGCGCGCGGGTTACGACGGAATCATCCTGCGCGGGCAGAGCGAAACGCCTTGCGTGATCTCCATCATCGATCGACAGATCACGATCTCTGATGCGGGTGAACTCTGGGGCAAAGACACGGAGGAAACGCAGCACGCATTTCCGAAAATTTACGGAAAGCTTGTTATCGGCCCTGCCGGCGAGCATCTGGTGCGCTATGCCGCCGCCGTCTCCGGCGAGCGCGTGGCAGGCCGCTGCGGCGCGGGCGCGGTGCTCGGCGCGAAAAAGATCAAAGCCGTCGTCGCTTACGGAACCCAGCGTCCATACGTTTATAACAAGAAAAAGTTTGGCAAGTATGTGCAGAAATGGGTCAAGTTCCTACGCAATCACCCCATGACCGGCGAAGCCCTGCCGAACTACGGAAGCGCGGGCCTCGTCAGCAAGGCAAACGCCACGAACGCCCTGCCCACGCACAACTTCAAATACGGTCACTTCAAGGATGCGAACGCGGTCAGCGGCGAAACGCTTGCCGACAAGTATCTCCTGCGGAACAGCTCCTGCATCTCCTGTCCCATCCGCTGTGAGCGGCGCGTTCAGGTAGACGGCAAGGATGTCAAAGGGCCGGAGTATGAAACCTGCGGCTTCTTCGGGCCAAATATTGACGCGATCAGCATGGAAAACATGCTGCGACTCAACTATCAGTGTGACCTTTTGGGAATGGACACGATCTCGCTTGCCTCTACGCTTGCGTTTGCGATGGAGCTCAAGGAAAACGGCATTGCAGACTTTGACGTTACCTTTGGCAACTCAGACAATCTGCCGGAGATCGTCGAGAAAATTGCCGTTCGCGAGGGAAAATTCAGCGATCTTGCCAACGGAAGCAAGTGGATGAGCGAGCACTACGGCGGCAAAGAATATGCCATGCACAGCAAAGGTCTAGAAATGGCGAGCTATGAGCCGCGCCGCTCCGTCGGTATGGGACTCGGCTATGCCACCAGCAACCGCGGCGGCTGCCACCTCAACGGCGGATATCTAGCGCTTCTGGAATCCGTGGGTGTTCTCTCGATGGACGCGCTCTCAACCTCCGCAAAACCCGCGTTCACCGCGTTCTTTCAAAATGCGCTGGAGGCAATCTCCGCTGCGGGTTTCTGCCTCTTCTCCGCGCAATCGTTTGTTCCGTCCATCCTGTTTCGGCTCGGCCCGCATCACCCCGTGACCCGCGCAGTTGGCAAAATTGCAACGCATCTGGGCTTCGGCGTTCGCGCTTTGCTCTGGATGGCCCCCGTCTTGCGGTTTAACTCCGTCTTTTTGTTTCCGCATGCGGAGGCGCTTCGCCTCGTTACAGGACTTCCGTTCTATACCGGTTCGTTTTTGCGCCTCGGCGAACGCGGGTATAACATGGAACGTCTCTATAACTTCCGCGAAGGGTTGTCGGGAAAAGATGATTCCCTGCCGGATCGCCTGACCAAGACGCCACAGGACCCGAATAATCCGAAGACGGTCGTTCGCCTAGACAAGATGCTGCCTGTCTATTACAAGATCCGCGGTTGGGATAAAAACGGCGCGCCAACCAAACGTACACTGAGAAAGCTAGGAATTCAGTCATGAAAACCATTCGATACTATGCGCCGATTCGTGCCATGGTCAAAAAAGAGACCGAAGAAACGGAGTTGTCTTCGGTCAAGGACGTGCTTGATTACATTCAGAAAGCTTACGGGAAAGAAGCGTATCTCGCGGCAAAAAGCGCGCTGATCGTAGTCAACGATGTCAGCATCGGGCTAAGTTCGGGCAAGCAAACGCCGCTGAACGACGGGGACGTCATCGGTTTTCTCCCCGTGTGCGGCGGCGGTTGAATGATTTGATCTCTTTTGAGGCGATCCCAGCAATGGATCGCCTTTTTTTACGGGGCAGGGGTCGCCTTCGGGGTTACGCTCGGTTCCGGCGACGGTGCAGGCGTAAATAAAACCCACTCCTGCGTATCGCATTGCCCCATATCGCTTTCCCCGCGGGAGAGTACGCGACCATCCGCAGTCACGCCGACGATATGCGTGGCACTAGCGGAGATGGCCACGACGTTTTGCCAGTCCGTCACATCCGGCAGGTGCGCATAGGAATACACTCGTGTGAATACGTGCCCGCTGTCGTCCAGCGCAAACACGCCGTTTGACGTGCAGTCGATGGCGAGAATATTGCGCAATTCCGAAACGTCGAGCCCGTTTGAAACGACGGTTCCGTCCGCCTTTAACCCCGCGCTGTTTGCGGTAGCCGCATCCATTGCGACCAAATCATAGTAATCCTGCGTGATCAGTTCTGCGTTCGTGTCAAGCGGCTGACCGTTCTGCATGACGCCGCATAGCGCATAGTCGCCGATGCAGAGCGAGGCGATGTCCCGCCACTGGAGCGTATTCCAGTGCTGGTAACCCGTCGAGAGCATCTGTCCGTTTTTCGTGATCGCAACGGTGTTGTAGGCTCCCGCGTAGATTGCGGTAACGTTTGACCATTTTTCTACGTCGCATTGGCCATAGGTGTTCATACCGGTAGCGACGACGGTTCCATCCTCGCGAAGCCCGACCGTATGATATGCTCCGGCAGCGACGGCTATGATATCCGTCCAATCCTTTGTGTTGCATTGGCCGGAGAGGTTGGACCCCGCAGCAAACACTGTGCCCGTTTCTGTACGCGCAACGGTGTGTTTATACCCCGTGGCGATGATTGCCTTTGGCAACATTTCCCGTGCCGCGAGAAGCCGCGCCCGCTCCGCGAGCTGATCCTCGCTCAAGCCAACCAGAAGGCCGACAAGGTCGCCTGCTCCCGCGTTTTGCGAGAGTTCCCCCGCTGCCCGCTTTGCATACGCCTGCGCATCCTGATAGGTACCCAGCGCGTAGAAGAGCCGCATCGCCTCGTCGTAATACCCGTATTCAAACCGTTCCATCGCATAGGAATAGCTGCAAGAATCGCTTCTTTCAACGGAATCCAGA
>JBDKRF010000005.1:0-8142 GCA_039683525.1 Clostridiaceae bacterium | reverse complement strand
TGATGCGAATGACGTCCCGCTCCACGAGGCCTTTTGCGAGCGTCGGGTCCTCCATTTGTTCGCAGATGGCGACTTTGTATCCCTTCTCAATCAGCTTAGAGATGTAGTTGTCCACCGCATGATAGGGAACGCCGCACATCGGCGCGCGCTCGGTCAACCCGCAATCGCGCCCCGTTAAAACGAGGTCCAGTTCTTTGGAAGCGGTCTTTGCGTCCTCAAAAAACATCTCATAAAAGTCGCCAAGGCGAAAAAACAGCAAACAATCGCTGTACTTCTCTTTGAGTTCCAGATACTGCCGCATCATCGGCGTCATCGAAACAGGCATTCGTTCCTCCGTGGTTCGGGTTTATCGAAAAAAATCAGTAAAAAATTAGTGTTTGCAACCGCCGCAACCGCCGCAGTCTCCACTGCAGCCCTGGCTCGAGCTCGTCTCTGCACCGATACAGGCGTTGATTTCGTCGTTCACCGCGGTCAATACAGTAGAAAACGCAGTCTGCGCGGCAACGAGTTCTTCATACAGCGGACTTTCCTTGAGTTGCGCTTCCAGACGGTCGATATCGTTGGTCAGCGAAACCGCCTCCAGGTCGTCCCCTTCCTCATCGGCAAGAATGCTGATGAGACGGTCGCGTTTATCATTCATTTCCTGCATGAGCGCTGTGATCGCTTCGTTTTGCTCAAAATTGTTTTGCGCTTGCTTCATGCTCGTAAATTCGCAAGAGTTGGCGAGTGCCAACCCGAGTTCTCTTGACAGTTCGATCAGTTCCATATTTCCTCCGTGTTTCGGTTTTTTATGATTGTATTGTTGTTATCGAATCTTATTTTGGTTTACGCTTCCACGCGAGTTCCGTAGAGGGAATTCTTGCGGACGTTGGTGATCGTCACCGGAACATATTGCCCAATCAACTCAGGCGATCCGGGGAAATACACCATCTTGAAATTCGAAAATTTGCCATAGCAGACGGGGTCATGCTTACTGTCGCAATCCTCAACATGCACGATTCCAGTCATACCGACATATTTCTCGTTGTTCTCACGGGATTTTCTCTCTTGCAATTCGTTGAGCCGTTGCAACCGCTCGCGTTTAACGATGTCCGAAATTTGCTCCTCCATCGTCGCGGCGCGTGTGCCCTTGCGCGGCGAGTACTTGAAGGTAAACGCAGAAGCAAACCCCACTTTGTCTACAAGATCGAGCGTTTCGAGGAAATCTTCCTCCGATTCACCCGGAAATCCTACGATGATATCCGTCGTGAGCTCCACATCCGGCATCGCCGCGCGGAGCTTCTGCACGATGTCCAAATAGCGCTCCCGCGTATATTTGCGGTTCATGCGCTTCAAAATCTCGTTTGATCCGCTCTGCAGCGGCAGATGCACATGGTGGCAAACGTTTGGGTATTTCGCCATGGCTTCGATCATCTCGTCCGTCAAATCCTTCGGGTGTGATGTCATGAAGCGGATTCGCTTGAGCCCCTCCACCTTCGAGACTTCCGAAAGCAGCTTTGCAAACGAGGTATCCGCAAGGTCTTTGCCGTAGGAGTTGACGTTTTGCCCCAGCAGCGTGATTTCGCTGTATCCTTCCGAAACGAGCAATTTTGCCTCGTCGACCACCGCCTGCATCTCGCGTGAGCGTTCCCTGCCGCGCACATATGGCACGATACAATAGGTGCAAAAGTTATCGCAGCCATAGTTGATATTGATAAAAGCGTTGATCTTTCCCGTTCGAATGCTGGGCAGATCGTCCTCGATTTGGATGTTGTTTTCGTCGACCGCGAGCGTTCTGGAGCCGGCTTCCGCGCTCTCAACAAACACGGGTAGGCGCGAAAGCAGGTTGGTGCCGAAGACAATATCCACAAATGGAAATCGTTTATACAGTTTTTCGGCGACCTCCTGCTGCTGCATCATGCAGCCGAAAACGCCGATGATCAAGTTCGGATTTTCGTCTTTGAGCTCTTTGAGTGCGCCGATATTGCCAAAAACGCGCTTCTCTGCGTGGTCGCGTACGCAGCAAGTATTAAAGAGGATGAGGCTCGCGCTTTCCTTGTCCGCGGCGCGCGAAAAACCCAGTATTTCCAGCAAACCCGCGGCGGTTTCGCTGTCGCGAACGTTCATTTGACAACCGAATGTTTCGATATAATACGCGCGCCCGCCGTGATCCGATTGGCTGCGAAAAGGCGATTTTAGTTCCATGTTAGTACACTCCATTTCAGCTTGATCCATTATAGCATGATTTATCAAATCGAAAAAAGAATTTTGCGTTTTCCGTGTTGACAATTTTATGAGCTTGTTGTATATTATGAAAGTCGCGAAAAGCGGTGCGTGCCATCTTCGGGGTGTAGCGCAGTCCGGTAGCGCACGTGCTTTGGGAGCATGGGGCCGAAGGTTCGAATCCTTTCACCCCGACCAGAAGTGGCCCCGTGGTCAAGCGGTCAAGACACCGCCCTTTCACGGCGGTAACAGGAGTTCGATTCTCCTCGGGGTCACCATTTTTTATTCAGGTTCTTGGGCCTTTAGCTCAGTTGGTTAGAGCGGCCGGCTCATAACCGGTTGGTCCGGGGTTCGAGTCCCTGAAGGCCCACCACTTCTCGTTAGAGATGCCGATTGGCAAGACGATATTTTATGGCCCGGTAGTACAGTTGGTTAGTACGCCAGCCTGTCACGCTGGAGGTCAGGGGTTCGAGCCCCCTCCGGGTCGCCATTTTTTTGCCTCGGTAGCTCAGCTGGTAGAGCAAGGGACTGAAAATCCCTGTGTCGGTGGTTCAAGTCCACTCTGAGGCACCAGACTTGCTGGCTGGTGTAGCTCAATTGGCAGAGCAGCTGATTTGTAATCAGCAGGTTGCGGGTTCGAGTCCCATCACCAGCTCCAAAGTTTCCTTGAAAACCAAATAGCCAATTCCAAATCACTATACGTGGATGGGTTCCCGAGCGGCCAAAGGGAGCGGACTGTAAATCCGTTGTCGTAGACTTCGATGGTTCGAATCCATCCCCATCCACCAATTTTATTCTTGCAGGAATGGCGGAATTGGCAGACGCGCACGGTTCAGGTCCGTGTGAGGTCACACTCATGCAGGTTCAAGTCCTGTTTCCTGCACCAGAAAAGCTCTTCAGAAATGGAGAGCTTTTTCTTTGTTTTAATGCATTTTACAAATAGACATCGAAGAAACTATTTTACCATGCCGGACAAACTATGATATCTTTATCCAAAGAAATCATTTTTTGAGTAGTCGTTATCCATTATGAATGAAGGAGTAACTTTCATGTTTGATGCGTTATATGCTCGCAGCGAAGACTGGCTCAAGTACGCGATTCAGATTAATCTTCTTCACGCAAAGAAGGAAGATCATGTCGCGTTGCTCCAATCCGCGCTGAAGGACGCGAAGATTCAGCGTGCGCTGAGTGATGTTGCTTCCTATCATCAAACGCTTGTTACCAATCATAAAAACCCGATGTTGCCGATTCAGCGGCTGCTGTTCCTGCTCGACCTCGGATTCGATACCGATATTCCCGAAATCAAGACGGCAATCGAAGCAATTATGACGCACAAAGACAGCAACGGCGTATATCAATCGATGACGAACGTACCGAAACATTTCGGCGGTACGGGTGAAGATGTGTTCAGCTGGTGCCTGTGTGATGCTCCTTCCCTGCTGCATGCGTTGTTGAAAGCCGACGTGGATTACGAGGAGCATATCAAGCCAGGGGTCGATTACTTGGTTTCGCTCAGTAGGGAGAATGGATTCCCTTGCGCTGTCTCACCTGAGCTTGGAAAATTTCGTGGGCCCGGCAGAAAAGACGATTGCTGCCCCTACGCAACGCTGATCATGGTCGATCTGTTATCCGATATACCCGAATATCAAAATTCTGCTGTTGTAAAAAACGCAGCGGAATCGATTCTGAACCTTTGGGAGACGAGCCTGACGCAGCATCCGTATCTGTTTTATATGGGCACTGACTTCAGAAAGCTAAAGGCGCCTTCCTGCTGGTATGATATCGTCAGCGTTGCAGGCGTTTTAAGCAAGCTTCCTTTCGTCCGAAATGATCCGCGTTTCTTGGAAATGATTGACTTGATTAGGCGCAAGCAGGACGACGAAGGATTTTTTATTCCGGAGTCCGTCTATTTAAAATTTAGCGATTGGGACTTCGGGCAAAAAAAGCATCCCTCTGCATACTTGACATACCTATGTTTGCTAATATTTAAGCGAACTGAAATCTAAACAATTGGTTTTTCTGCATCACGCAAGCAAGCCGGCCTTCCGGCTTGTTTTTCTTTGCAGAAACGTAAAAAAACAATTATAATAGATATTACAATAGTATTTCTGGAGGCAACCTTATGCCCATCATCCGCCACACCAATTCCCCGGACGCCGTCTGGACGCGCAGACCGGATCATGAAACCTACGATTTCGATAAGATCGAGCTCACCCCTCGAACCGATGCGAAAGGTTGCTATGCAAACCTCATCAAGCTGGCGCCGAAGAAAGCGGGCTTCCCCTTTCACTATCACACCCTGAACGAAGAATGCTTTTTCATCCTCAGCGGCAAAGGCTTACTCCGCACGCCGGAAGGCGAACAGGAAGTCACCGACGGGGATTCCATCTTCTTCCCGCGCGGCGAAACGGGTGCGCACCAGCTCACGAACCTCTCTGAAACCGAGCCTCTTCTCTACCTCGACTTCGACGCGACGCATTCACCCGAAATCTGCTTCTATCCCGACAGCGGAAAGATTGGCATCTTCGGCGAAAACATGCGCCAGATCTATTATTTAAAGGATCAAACCGAGTATTGATCTTTTAATGGATCAAGCACATCGAAACATTAAAATTGTCATCGGAAGTGCAAGCCAGTTCAGGAAAGGACGGAGCGCATGAAGAAGTCGACTTTTATATTAATCGTATGGGCCGTGCTCCTTCTCTGCGTCGTTTTTAGTTTCCTCGCCTCAAAAGAGACGTCATACGGCGTCTTCCTCGGGCTCGATCCGGAGCATGCCTCCCGACTAAGCCAATACAAAACCGTCGTGATCGATGCGCAGTACTTCACGAAAGACGAAATCTCCGCGGTGCAGCAAAAAGGCACAAAGGTCTACACCTACCTCAACATTGGCAGCATCGAAACCTTTCGTGAAGGATATAACGCGCTTAAGGACTGCGTCCTCTCTCCTTATGACAACTGGCCGGATGAATATTGGGTCGATGCCTCGCGCGCGGAGTGGCAGTCGTTCGTTGCAGATGAGGCGAAATCGCTCAACGAGAAGGGCATAGACGGGTTCTTTCTAGACAATGCGGACGTTTACTACCTCTACCCCTCCGACGCGATTTTTGACGGCCTGAACGCGATTTTAAGCGACCTCGCGCAATACGACAAACCCGTGCTGATCAACGGCGGAGATGTGTTTGTCTCCCGTGCGGTGCTGGATGCGGGCAAGCCAAACCCGGTTATCACCGGTGTGAATCAGGAATGCGTGTTTACGAATATCGACTTTGACGCAGGTACGCTCATCCGGCAGGACGCAGATACAACCTCGTATTATCAGGAGTATCTGGCGCGGTGTAAGTTGGCGGGGCTTGATGTGTACTTAACGGAGTATGCGCCCGCAAACGCGCATGTTGGCAAGACGATTCAGCAATATTGCACAAAACAAGACTATCTTTACTATATCTCGCCCTCGATCAATCTGGATTGATCGAATGATCCCCAATATCTTTCCTTCAACTGAGAAAAACAAAGAGCGGGTTGAACCCCGCTCTCTTTGTATACTTGTTTTCGATTAGTGATTTCCCTGAAACACCGTGTCCGTGTCGAGGCAAAGATGCTGCACCGCGGTGCGCCCCGTCGTGAGCGCAACCGGGCAACCGCCCGGAGAAACAAGTCGCTGCCCCGCGAAATACAGGTTCGAGATAGTCTCCTGCTTGCAAGGATACTGAACGTTCGCCTGACCTTTCTTCATCAACGACATCCAGCTTCCCTTGTAGGAGCCGAGATACCGCTCGTAGGTCAGCGGAGTCGCGACATCCCAAACGGCGACCTTGCCCGCGAGGAGCGGGTATTTTTCCTCCAGCGCGCGGATGACGCCCTTAGCAACCTTCTGCTTCTCCGAATCATAGGTTCCGTCTTTGCGGCACTGCTTCCAGAAATCGTAGCTGTCTCCGATCAGCGCCGTGGTTACCGCAGTGCAGCCTTCCGGCGCATATCCCGCGAAACCCGCATAGTTATTGAATCCGATGCTGTGATACGTCAGCTTGCCAAAGCAAAGCGGCTCCTGTATCGGAAACGTCGTGCTCTCCGGCAAGGCGGACAAATCCGCCTCGATGCCGAGGCCGACGAACACACTCATCATCGGTACGGTCTCCGCGCGCATTTTAACCGCCCATGGCTCCTGAATCGGCTCGTCAAACAGCGTATCGATGGCGCTGAGCGTATCCCTTGTCACGATCACCGCATCGGCCGGAATCGTCTCCCCCGCGACTACAACGCCCGTTGCAGCGCCGTTGACGACCGCGACCTTCTCGACCGTTGTTTGATATTGGATGGTTCCGCCAAGCCGCTCGAAATACTTCGCCATGCGGCCCGCCATCGCGAGCGATCCGCCTTTGGGATATCCGCCGTCCCCCGCTGCCAACGTTGCGATGGTAAACAGTACGCCGGATGCGCTGTAGTCTTCGCCAATCATGTTTGTAAGAAGATTCCGAATCTGCTGGCTTTGAAATCTATCGCCCAGCTCTTTTGCGGAGAGCTTCTGATAATATTGCATTCTCGGCAGTGCGGGCAGCATGGAAAGCATCGCCTTCATCGGAAACTTGATCGGATACTTCGCCTTCAGCTTCGGCAGATCCATCGCCGGCATCTGCACGCTCGTGAGCTTCTTTACATCCGAGCAAAGCTTGTTGATCTCTCTTCGATCCTCCGGTGAAAGCTCGGTCAGGTGCGCACGAAGAGCTTCCACATCGCGGTAGAGGCAGGCGCGTTTTCCATCCTGCTCGTATATAAAGAATGGATCACGGTTTCGAATCTCCACCGAGTCGTCGATTGCTCCAACCTCGCGCCAGAGCTTGTTGAGTTGCGTTTTTGGTGAGGAACCGGTCAGCCAGTGCAGCCCACCCTCGAAATAATACCCTTTTCTGCGCCAACTGGTGGAAGCGCCGCCGGGAATGGTGTGGCCCTCGTAAATCGTCACGTCAAAACCGCTCTGGCGCGCGTAGATGCCCGCAGTTAAGCCAGCAAGCCCCGCGCCGATGATGATAACCTTCTTCATATGTACCCCCATTAAATCTTATTATGATTTCTCAAGATATCCGCAATCCATGCGCTCTCCGGGCAAGGCAATTGCGTGTGCATCGCCAGCGTTTCCGCAGCGCCTTGAATCGCACTCCAAAACGCGATCGAGAGCGCGAGCGGATCGCCATCCCGAATTGTACCGTTTACCTGCCCTTGACGGACGATTTCCGCCGTCGGCGTATAGATGTCAAACCCCGAAAGCATTTGCTTTACGTTCGCAGGCACGTCTTCGCTCGTATACGCTTGATTCATGAGCACAAACATCTTTGCGACGAATGGTTCCATCCTGATATAAGCAAGTATCCGCTCTGCCGTCGATTCAAAGAACGCCATTGGCTCCATCTGCGTCGGTTGAACGCTACTCATCGGTCCCTCGATTCCCAAAGAGACCAGCGCGAGATAGAGCTCTTCCTTTGAGGAGAAATAGTGAAATAGAAGTCCTGTACTCATCCCCACCGCTGTCGCGATGTCTTTTATGGTTGTGCCGGAATACCCCTTGTGAATGAACAGGCTTAAAGAGGCATACAGAATCTCCTGCTTTCGCTTTTCTTTTTGATCTTCGCGTGTGGTCATGTATTACCTCGATTCAGTTTTAATACATTGAATTCATGTTCATTGAATATTCGTTCAATATATATCATTTCCAAATTCGTCTGTCAAGCTTTTTCATAGAGATCTGTTTGTATTCCGTGAAGGTACGTCCCTTTGTGCCAAACGCACTTTACAAGATCGCATTGCCGGACTAGTATGAATGTAAGATGTCCTACGAATACGAATTGACTCCGTAACCAGACATTGAAACATCTAAAGCGAGGTGTGAACATGAATCACAAAATGCCAGTTCTGTTCGTCGGCCATGGTTCGCCGATGAACGCA
>JBDKRF010000004.1:0-2511 GCA_039683525.1 Clostridiaceae bacterium | reverse complement strand
GAACGAGATTCGAGACTATGACGGACTCGACCCGAGAGAAGGTGGCGACGACTACTTGACGCCGTTGAACATGCAAAAGGGCGCGCAGCCCGTTCCACCAGTGTAAAGGGACACTATGAAAACAAAGCTTGAATGCCGGTCAAGTTCAGACGGCAGGGAGACCCGCGCCTATTCGCTGAGCATCAAAGCGGCTGGCGAGGATGGAAGCATTGAGGGTTATGGCTCCGTCTTCGGAAACGTTGATGAATGGGACGACATTATCGCGGCTGGAGCATTCAAGGCCACGATTGCCGCGCATAAGTCCGCAGGGACAATGCCGGCCATGCTCTGGCAGCACGAATCAGATGAACCGCTCGGCGTCTGGACTGAGATGGAAGAAGACGACAACGGGTTGAGGCTGAAAGGAAAGCTATGCCTCGACACATCCAGGGGCAAAGAAGCGCTTGCCCTGCTCAAGATGGGCGCGATCAACGGGCTATCAGTCGGGTATATCTCGAAAGAGTGGTCGTACAACAACGAGACGAACATTCGGACACTAACAGAAATCGACCTTTGGGAAGTTTCGCTAGTCACGTTTCCGGCAAACAAGAAAGCACGAGTAACCAACGTTAAGAGCGCGGACGAGCTAGCCGCGCCGAAAGATGCTGAACGAGTCCTGAGAGAGTCAGGGTTTAGCAAGTCCGACGCGACCGCATTCGTGAGCCGCGTCATGCGAATGGGCGAGGAACGGAGTGATTCCGCGAAATCTGCCGATGACCTACAGGCGTACATAGCAAACTGGCAAAAACGCCTTTCGTAAGAATCACCACCGCCAAACAAGCACCTTCGGGTGCTTTTTTTTCGTCCAAAGGAAACTATATGTCACAAGAAATCAAAGACGCCATCGACAAGATTGGCTCTACGTTTGAAGAGTACAAGAAGGCCAACGACGCACGTATCGAGGCAATCAAGGCCGGTAATTCGACCTCCGATATGGACGCCAAGCTTGCCAAGATGGACAGCGCAATCGATCAACTGAGCGAAGTCAAGGCCAAGCTCGAAAAGGTCGAAACCAAGCTGGCGCGCCCTGGCGTATTTGGCGACAAGCAAGACCGCGAATCGCCTGAAGCCGTCGAGTACAAGAACGCTCTGCTTGATTGGGTGCGCAGCCCGACCGATCAGGCCCGGATGCAGAAGGCCGCACAAGCGCATAAGGCGCTCGAAGCGAAATCGACGGCAACGGTTACTTCTACTGGTTCCGCTGGTGGTTTTGCATTGCCGGAACAGATCGAGCGTGCGATTGCCCGTATCGGCGTCGATATTTCTCCGATTCGCCAGATCGCCACGGTTCGCACCGTTGGAACGCCTGATTACAAGGAACTGTTTGATGTGAATGGTGCAGGTTTTGAGTGGATCGGCGAAACCGACACGCGCGCACAAACCAACACGCCAGACCTCGCAGAAGTCGCGCCGACCTTCGGTATGGCCTCGGCAAAACCGCAAGCATCGGAAGAGTCGCTTGACGATTTGTTCTTCAACGTTGAGGACTGGCTGATTAGCTCGGCTGCGGAAACCATTTATGCCGGCGAGGGTGCTGCGTTCGTGTCCGGTAATGGCACCAAGAAGCCGACCGGCTTCCTTGCCGGCCCTACTCCGGTAACAACGGCTGACGCATCACGCGCATTCGGCACGCTGCAATACATCGCATCGGGCCAAGCGGCGGCTTTGCCGACATCTCCGGATGTGTTCTACGACCTCGTTTATGCGCTTCGCTCGCGTTATCGCGCAAACGCAAAATGGGTTACGTCGAAGCTTGTTCTTGCCGCGCTGCGTAAGTACAAGGAAGCCACGACCAATGCTTACATGTGGCAACCGGGCCTCTCTGCTGGACAGCCTGACATGTTCATGGGTTATGGCGTGGTCGAGGCCGAAGACATGCCGGCTGTTGGCGCAGGCGCGTTCTCGCTGGCCTTCGGCGACTTCAAGGAAGGTTACTTAATCGCCGATCGCGTCGGGATGCGGATCACTCGTGATGAAATCACCACGCCGGGCTACGTCAAGTTCTACGTCCGCAAGCGCGTCGGCGGGAAGATTCGCAACAGCCAAGCTATCAAGCTGTTGAAGATCGCGGCTTCGTAATTGTTCCATCAAGCGCCCGAGAAATCGGGCGTTTCTTAAAGCGATTACGGAGGCTACATGCTTAAAGCAAAGCAAGATTTCACCTATTTCCATCACGGACACGAGCGCGTTGATTACAAATCTGGCGACGTGATCGATACCGACGATGAAGAAATGATCGAGGTCGCCATAGCTCAGCAATGGGTGGAAGTTGAAGGACAGCAAAAGCCAGCCAAGCGCGGACGCGGCGTGAAATGAACAACCACAGCAAAACCATCATCGATGCTGCGGCAATTTGTAGTGCGCTCGGCGCGTTGCTTGACTACCTCCCTGTGATCGCTGCCGCTGCCTCACTCGCTTGGACGCTGATTCGCATCTACGAGACGCGGACGGTTCAAGGATGGCTTGGGAAAG
>JBDKRF010000003.1:0-4802 GCA_039683525.1 Clostridiaceae bacterium | reverse complement strand
AGCACCGCGATGCGGGGTTTCAGCATAGCGTAATCCCTTCATCACCGGCGACAACTTCGCCGATGGCATAGGCGCTGACGCCGGACGCATGCAAGAGAGCAAGCGCCTCGTCCGCCGCCGCCGAAGGAAGCGTAATCGTCATGCCAACGCCCATGTTGAAGGTATTGAACATATGCCGTTCGTCCAGCTCGCCCAAGGATTGCAGCAGGCGAAAGATCGGCAGCACGTGAACCGCGTGTTTTTCGATCCGCGCGGTCAACCCTTTAGGGATGCTGCGCGGGATGTTCTCATAAAATCCGCCGCCTGTGATGTGCGCAATCGAGTGTACCTCGACCGCGTCGATCAAGGCCAGCACTGGCTTGACATAGATATTCGTCGGGGTCAGCAGCTCCTCGCCGAATGTTTTACCGAGCTCCGCGCTGTATTCGTGCAGCTTGGTGCGCTCCATCGGAATCAACTTTCGCACGAGTGAAAACCCGTTGGAATGCACGCCGGAGGACGCGAGCGCCAGGATGACATCGCCAGCCTGCACGCGCGAATTGTCAATGAGCTTGTTCTTATCCACCAACCCTACGCAAAAGCCCGCTAAATCATATTCCCCGATCGGGTAAAACCCCGGCATCTCGGCGGTTTCGCCGCCGATGAGCGCGCAGCCCGCCAGTTGGCAGCCGCTCGCCACGCCCTTGACGATGTTGGCCGCGACCTCCGGCACGAGTTTGCCGGTTGCGATATAGTCGAGAAAGAAGAGCGGCCTTGCTCCGTGGCAGACCACGTCGTTGGCGCACATCGCCACGCAGTCGATGCCCACGGTATCGTGAACATCCAGCGCGAACGCCGCCTTGAGCTTGGTGCCAACGCCGTCAGTCCCGGAGACGAGCACTTGCTCGCCCAGCGCGTACATGCCGCCGAAGGAGCCGAGGGATTGCAGCACGTTGGAATCAAACGTCGCCTCGGCATAGGCTTTCATCCGGCGCACAGCCTCGTAGCCCGCCTCGACGCTCACGCCCGCCTGTTCATAGGTCACCGGCATGCGAAAAATCCCCCTTAGCGATCCAAAATGTGTTTGCCGCCGCGCTTGATCAACGCGGAAACGTCTTCCGGGTACTTGCCGTTGAAGCAAGCCGCGCAGAAGTTACAGGCCGCGCACTCCACGGTCTTGTGCAGATCCTCGATGCTGAGGTAGCTTAACGAGTCCGCGCCGATGAAACGGCGGATCTCCTCGACGGAGTGATTCGCACCGATGAGCTGCTCATAGGACGAGGTATCGATGCCGAAGCAGCACGGATGCATGACCGGCGGCGAACTGATGCGCAGATGCACCTCTTTTGCGCCGGCGGTCTTGAGCATCTCGACGATATACTTGCTGGTCGTTCCGCGCACGATGGAATCGTCCACGAGTAAAACCCGCTTGCCGCGCACGTTTCGCTTGAGCGCGCTGAGCTTGAGGGAAACGTCCATCTGCCGCTGATCCTGTGAAGGCTCAATGAACGTGCGCCCCATATAACGGTTTTTCGAGAGCGCGATGATAAACGGCAACCCCGCCTGCTTTGCGTAACCCATCGCTGCGGGCAGGGACGAATCCGGCACGGCGGAGACAACGTCCACATCCGCAGGAGACGAGATCGCGAGCAGTTCCCCCGCGTGCTCCCGCGCCTTATGCACGGAGATGCCGTCGATATCGGAATCCGGCCGCGCAAAATAGACGTATTCAAAGATGCACAGCGCGGTATCCGCCGCGCGCACCGCCTGATGCGACTTAATCCCCGCGTGACCCGCAACGATGATCTCGCCCGGGCGCACATCGCGGATGAACTCCACGCCGATGGTGTCAAACGCGCAGGATTCAGAGGCGAACACATACGCGCCATCCAAACTTCCCAGCGCGAGCGGACGCATGCCCTTGGGGTCGCGCACGCCGATCACCTGATCTCTGGTCATGAGCACGAGCGCATAACTGCCCTTGAGCCGCTCCATCGCATAGGAGATGCCCTCGACCAGACCGTCTTTGCAGTTTTTCGCGATCAGCGCCGCGATGATCTCCGAATCGATGGTGGTTTGGAAGGTGACGCCCTCCGCCTCGAGCTCCGCGCGGAGCTCCTTGGCGTTGATGATGTTTCCGTTGTGCGCCAGCGCAAGCGGACCCAACGGAGACTCCACCACCAGCGGCTGCGCGTTGATGAGCAGGCTATCTCCGGTTGTGGAATAGCGCACGTGTCCGATGGCAAAGCTGCACCCCTTGAGTGCACCTAGCCCATCGCAAAAGCGCCCGCTGACGAGCCCCATGGCCTTATGGCAGTCGATACGCCCTTTTCGGGAGACCGCGATGCCCGCGCTCTCCTGCCCGCGATGCTGCAGCGCAAACAGGCCGTAGTAGGCGGCTTCTGCCGCGTCCAGCCCGCTTCCGTTTGTATAGATGCCAAACACGCCGCATTCTTCACGCATGCAGTCGTCGTCCGGCTTGAGCCGCTCATATGGCGCGGGCAGGTGCTGAGGAAAACGCATGTTATTCTCCCATCAGGCGGCTGATGATTTCTTGATAGGCTTCTTCCACGTCGCCAAGATCGCGGCGGAAGCGGTCTTTGTCCAGCTTTTTGCCGGTCGCCTTGTCCCAGAAGCGGCAGGTGTCCGGCGAGATTTCGTCCGCGAGGATCACCTTGCCGTCAAAACGTCCAAACTCCAACTTGAAGTCGATGAGCTCGATGCCGAAGCCGTCGAGATACGATTTTAAGATATCGTTGATCTGGAAGGAGTAGTTTTTGACCTGCTCCATTTCCTCATCGGTCGCGATGTTCAGCGCGCGGATGTAGTAGGAGTTGATGAAGGGATCGCCCAGATCGTCGTTTTTATAGCTGTACTCCAAGATCGGGCAGGCCAACGTCGTGCCTTCTGCCACGCCCATACGCTTAGAAAAGCTGCCTGCTGCGCGGTTACGGACGATGACCTCGACGGGAAGGATCTCCACGCGGCGTACGGCAGTCTCGCGGTCGCTGAGCTGCTCGACGTAGTGCGTCGGGATGCCATGGCTCTCCAGCAAGCGGAAGAAGTGGTTACTCACCTTGTTGTTGACCACGCCTTTGCCGGAGATCGTGCCTTTTTTGAGTCCGTTGAACGCGGTTGCGTCGTCCTTATAGTCCACGATGACGATCTTCGGGTCGTCGGTGGCATATACTTTTTTTGCCTTGCCTTCGTAGATCTGCTCCATCTTTTTCATTCTAATACTGTCTCCTTTGAGTGCTGTTTATTTCAAACTTGTCTCAGCCTGATCCGGGGATCAAAGCTGTTCGATCTCTTTCTGAACGGCTGCGTCCGCTTCTGCAGACTGCTCCGCAAGCTTCTGCACATAGAGCTTGAGCTTTTGATTCAGCGCCTCGTCCGACAGCGCGAGGATGCGGATGGCGAGCAGCGCCGCGTTGACCGCGCCGTCGATGGCAACCGTCGCAACAGGCACGCCCTTTGGCATCTGCGCGGTGGAGAGCAGCGCGTCCAGACCGCCCAGGTCTTTGCCGCAGACGGGCACGCCGATGACCGGCACGACGGAATTCGCCGCCATCGCGCCCGCCAGATGCGCGGCTTTGCCCGCAAAGGCGATGATGACGCCGATCTCCTCCGCCTCCGCCGACTTTGCAAACGCGGCTGCTTCGTCCGGTGTACGATGCGCGGAAAGAACCCGCGCCACATGCGGCACGCCGAACGCCGCAAGCGTCTTAAGTGCTTCCTTTGCCAGCGGTAAATCGGAGGCACTCCCCATGACAACGGCTGCTTTTTTCACTCTGGTATCCTCCTAAATGCTCAAAATGGATCAAGTTGAAAAACAGGAATAAGCCTGCCGGTTGGCAGGCTTATTAGAACTTCATTCTCAGCATGGTGTGCTGAATCACCCCGCCGATATAGTACTGCGGTGAATACAGCATGGGCATGCCTTCTTTGTCGTAGTCCAGTTCGTCGAGATACAATAGCGGCGTTCCCTGCGGCACACGAAACGTGCTTGCCATCGCTTCGTCCGCGACGGCCGGGCGCACCTCGCTGATATCCATGTGCGGCTCGAGTCCGCAAAACTGCTTTAAAAACGAGAAGATCGGCTTCTGCAGATCCTGCTCGGTGTATTCTTTCTTCTTGATCAGCATGGTGGGAATATAGTCTTCGCAATAGATCGCGGGTTTGCCGTCTGCGCCGATGAGGCGAACGACCTTGAGCACCGTGTCCTTTGGCGAGATGGCGAGCCGCTCTGCAACCGCATCCCCCGCGGGAACGAGGTCATGCGAGGTGGTAAGCAGGCTCGGTTCGCGACCGGACTGCGCGATCATCTGCATGAACTCGATCTCCATGTCCATGCGAACGGTCACGGCGAGCACGTGTCGGTTGATCACGGTTCCGACGCCCTGATGGCGGCTGATGAAACCTTCCCGTTCCAATTGCGCGAGGCTGTCCCGCAACTGTGTGCGGCTGATGCTGAGCCGCTCAGCAAGAATGCCTTCCGGTGGTAGTTTGCCGGAGTAGCGGTAGGCGCCTTCCTTCATCTCGCGTAAAAGTCTACTGCGTACCGATTGAATCTGCATCTGTTCTCCCACGCGCTGCTCCTCCTTGTCATACCAATTGGTAGTACACATTCGTAGTACCAACGAAGTAGACTTTAGCACAGCAATGCACGTTTGTAAAGAAAACAATGCACGTAATCTGTATATTTTTGCAGTATTCTGCGTATATCAAAATCGTCTGACCGATAAGTTGCAGAAGCATCACAGGCGGATGATGTCCGCCTATATTCTCCACGCAAAAGAGCTGCCGTTTGTAGGCAGCTCCCC
>JBDKRF010000002.1:0-27924 GCA_039683525.1 Clostridiaceae bacterium | reverse complement strand
CGCGCAGGCCGTTTGCACAAACGCTGCCCGGCAAACTCCCGCAGCGCAAGATTGTCACTACGGCTGCCGCGGGCTACAGCTCCTACGGCAACCAGATCGGGCTTGCGACGGGGCTAGTGGATGAAATCTATCACGACGGCTTTTTAGCCAAGCGCATGGAGATCGGCGCTGTGGTCGGCGCGGCACCTGCAAAGAATGTACGCCGCGAAGTGCCTTCGGCGGGAGACGTCGTGCTGCTGCTTGGCGGTAAGACCGGGCGGGATGGCTGCGGAGGCGCGACGGGCTCCTCCAAGGCGCACTCGTCCGACTCGCTCTCATCCTGCGGCGCGGAGGTACAAAAAGGCAACGCACCGGAGGAGCGAAAGCTCCAGCGGCTGTTTCGCAATCCGGAAGCATCGCTGCTCATCAAGCGCTGCAACGACTTCGGCGCGGGCGGCGTTTCGGTCGCCATCGGGGAACTCGCGGACGGCGTCGCGGTCAATCTCGACCGGGTTCCGGTCAAGTACGACGGTCTGGACGGAACCGAACTCGCCATCAGCGAGTCGCAGGAGCGCATGGCAGTTGTGGTTGCGCCGGAAGACGAAGCGCGCTTTGTCGCGCTTGCCGAAGCGGAGAACCTGCAGGCCACGCACGTTGCGACCATCACCGCGGAGCCGAGGCTCACGATGGACTGGCGCGGGGAGCGGATTGTTGATATCCAGAGAAGCTTTATTGACAGCAACGGAGCGCAAAAGCATGCGCGCGCAAGTATAGAATCACCGAAAATGGACGAGAAACAAATAGAATACAACGACTTTTCTGCGCGTTACCGCGCGCTGGTCTCCAGCCTCAACATCTGCTCCCGGCGAGGGTTGAGCGAACGCTTTGACTCCACCGTTGGGGCGTATTCCGCGTTGATGCCATTCGGCGGCGCACGCCAGCGCACACCCGCTCAGGCGATGGCGGCAAAGCTGCCGCTCGCAAGCGGGCTGACGAGCGCCTGCACCCTGATGGCGTGGGGGTATGACCCCGTGACTTCCAGCTTGTCGCCGTATACGGGCGGATATGCCGCCGTCGTTAGCTCGCTAGCCAAACTCGCGGCGACTGGCGCGCCGCTCGCTGAGCGGTACCTGAGCTTTCAGGAATATTTCGGCAAACCCGGCAAAGAACCCTCCCACTGGGGCAAACCTGCCGCCGCGCTGTTGGGTGCGATGCAGGCGCAGCTCGACTACGGCGTTGCCGCCATCGGCGGGAAGGACAGCATGAGCGGCTCGTTTGAGGCGCTGGATGTGCCGCCGACGTTGGTCAGCTTCGCGCTCGCGGTGGGAGATACGGATACGCTCTGCTCGCCGGAGTTCAAGAAAACCGATTCTCGCGTTGCGCTGCTCGCGCCGGAGCTTCGCGCGGACGGACTGCCGGAGGTGAGCTCGATGAACGCGCTGCTGAAGCAGATTCACGACCTCATCGCGAGCAAACGTGTCAGCGCGGTCTATGCGCTTGGCAGAGGCGGCATCGCGGAGGCAATCTTCAAGATGTGCCTCGGCAACGGGCTGGGATTCCGCTTTGAGGAATCAATTACACAAGAAGCGCTATTTGCGCCGCAACTCGGTGCGTTTGTGGTGGAACTTGCACAAGGCGAGTCCTTCGGCACACCTTTGGGCGAAACCGGCGATGACAGCCTGATACTTTGGCGCGGGGAAGAGATCGATCTGGCGCAGATGGAAAACGACTACGAAAATACGCTTGAGGAGATTTTCCCAACGCGAACAGAGACGTCTTCTGTTTCGTTTGCGATTCCGGTGATCCATACACAAGCGCGCATCAAACCGCGCACGTCAAATATTGTCAAACCTCACTTCCTCATCCCCGTCTTTCCCGGCACAAACTGTGAGTACGAGTCCGCGCGGGCGGTGGAGCGAGCGGGAGCCGCCGCGGATGTGCTGGTGCTGCAAACGTCCTGTGCACAGGCAATCAGCGAATCGCTCCGCGCGTTTGCGCAGAGGCTGGATCAGGCGCAGGGGTTGTTTCTGCCCGGCGGCTTCTCCAACGGGGACGAGCCGGACGGCAGCGGGAAATTCATCACCGCGTTTTTGCGAAACCCCGTTGCGAGTGAGGCGCTCATGCGGTTGATTGATGATCGCGATGGTCTCGTGCTCGGCGTTTGCAACGGCTTTCAGGCGCTCATCAAGCTGGGGCTCGTGCCGTACGGGCGCATCGTGGAGCCGGCGCAGGAGCTGCCGACACTGACGTTTAACACCATCGGTCGGCATCAATCGCGCATCGTGCGCACACGCGTCACCTCCGATCGCTCGCCTTGGCTCATGCGCGCGGGCGCGGGCAACATCTACTCCATGCCGGTTTCCCACGGCGAAGGGCGCTTTCTCTGCGCACCGGAGCTGCTCACCCAGCTCGCGCAAAGCGGGCAGATCGCCGCGCAGTATGTGGACGCGAGCGGAAACCCCACCATGGACGTGCAGTTTAACCCCAACGGCTCATTGGCCGCGGTCGAGGCGATCACCTCGCTGGACGGGAGAATCTTAGGCAAGATGGGGCATAGCGAGCGCATCGGCGCGGGGCTGTATCAAAACGTGCCCGGCGATTTTGACATGCACTTGTTTGAGTCCGCCGTGCTGTATTTCTCCTAAACAAAGCAAGGATTTCCAACAAAAAAGGCTCTTCGATTCGTTCGGAGAGCCTTTTGTAGTACGAAAAAAGGATTACCGCGGGTTGACCAAGCGCGCGACAAGCGGGCGATGCACGGTAATGATACCCTTCGGGCAGAATTCCTGACAGCAGAAGCAACGAATACATGGCTTTTTGTCGATGGTTGCCTTTTTGTTTGCAATCGTGATCGCGTGCGCCGGGCACACGCGCTGACACTCGCCGCAGCCGACGCACTTGTTTGGATCGATCTGCGGACGGCTCGCAAACATGCCGGAGAGAATCTTCGCGATCACCGGGTTTTTGCTGCCCCAGAGTGTTACATCCTGCTTGGGGGTCAGTTGAAAGTCAGGAATCACGAAAGACGCAAGATCGCCAAACACATGGAGTTCGCTCACGTCCTTTGGGACAAGCCCGCGCTGCACCGCGGCGGCCAGCGTAGGAACATCGTCAGGCGTGAGGTTCATCAGATGCGCACCTGCGAGGTCGAGCGCGTGCGGATTCATCGCGGCGAGGATCGCGCCCATGAAACGCGGAGTTCCGCCGGAAGGGCCGTTTCCTTCCATGGTCATGATGGCGTCCGCAATCGATAGACGTGGTTTGCACCATTCGCAGAGGTCGACCAGCATGTTGGCGAACATCTCGTGTGTATTGTAGCGGTAGTGAAATTCGGACTTGCTCAGCCCCGCCACCGAACCGAAGAGGTTTTTGCAGGCTCCGGTATACGCCATGAGCCCATGTGTCTTCATCTTGCAAAGGTCGATGATCGCGTCCGCCTCGGCGAGATAATTTGTCATCGGAAATGCCTTTGCGGCGACCGCCTCGGGGTACGTGACGTCAAGAATTGAGAAATCGTCGTTTAGTGTTGCGCCGCTCTCCAGCACCTGCCGCATGCCCGTGGTGGCATAAACGCCCGATAAGTAAGCCGCGCTGAACGGCCCGCCGGGGCTGTCCCCAACCACAACGTGTGCGCCGCGCTCGATCAAAAGCTCGCACAATGCGCTCGCGACCTGCGGGTGAACGGTCGCAGCCTTCTCCGGTTTCACATGCATCATCATGTTGACCTTGAGCGCGATCTTCATGCCGGGGGTCACCCAATCAAGCCCGCCGATCGGCGCAAGCGCGGAGAGCAGCGCTGCCTTCACCAACTGCGGATCATACGATTCACAGCGCGCAATCGAAACATCACAATTCATCTTTTTCTCACGATCGATGTCTAGTTTCTCCTATGCAACAGCGCACAGGTTTCAAAAATTATACCACAGTTTTTGTGAAACAGAGCGCGGAAGGATAACGGATGCACCGTAGCGTCAATGATGGCAGAATCGCTTTATCTGGCTAGTGGTTTGCGGGTTTACGTGCATGGTAGTAAAAGAAGGGCTGATTTTCATGAAAACCGAATGAAACAGTGATGTGAAATGATGATCGTCGGACTTTCGAGGGACACAATTTTTGGATCTATAAAACGCAGCAGAAAGTCTGAGTTTTTTATAAATTGGAAGTACCACGCGTGGTATAAAGTTCGAAAACAGCAAGCTTATCTACAATAGACATTGGTTCCATGCCAAAAGAGGATAGATTTCATTCAGAGAGAGTAATCGAGGGACAAAAACACCTTAAAAGAAAGAACTCTATAAATACCACAAGTGGTAGACAACGTTGTTTCGGAATAATTGATCAAATACTCTTTTGCTGCAACCGAGAGGCGCAGATAATGGGAAATCGCTTTCGCCAAACGATTGAGCATCGACGCAATCAAAAAAAGGCGCACCGAAGCCGATGCGCCCTTTATCTTTGTAGATTGAAAATGAACGATCACGATGAGATCGTCTATCATGAATGGCTTCCAATCAACGCCCTCAGCTTTGCGGCGGTTCAAAGTTCTTGTCAATCAAGTTGGGGTAGATGTCCTTGAGGACGGAATAGTCGGGCTTGTAGTCTCCAAACGGCTGCGCTAGATAAAGCGTAGTCAGGTTGGTGAGCCCCGCAAGCGGCGTAAAGTCGAGCGGCATATTATTCAGATACAGAGATTGAAGATTGACCAACCCCGCCAGAGCGGACACATCTTTTAGATCGCTGCAATAGGATAGATCGAGCCAAGTGAGCTTTGTCAGCTCGCCAATGGAAGCGAGTCCCTCGGCGGTGCAGCGGGTTCCGCTGAGGTTGAGCTGGCTCAGATTCGTGAAACTGGAGAGCGCGTGGATATCTCGAACCGGATTGTTGGCGAGATCGAGCGTATTTAGGTTCTTCATGATGCGCAACTCGTCAATCTCCTGGATAGCGTTATTCTGCATTTCCAGCTTTTCTAAGTTCGGAAAATATTTCAGCGCTTGAATATCTTTGACCTTAATCTCATCCGGAACGGATTCCTGCCACTCGTTGGCAAGGGAGAGTGTTGTGACGGACTCCGTTTGCGCCATCGTAATATCGCCGGATGGAATGTTCAGCGCCTCGCGAACGCGTTGCTCCAACACGGTATCGTTAAACTGGATGGGCTGAGGCGCGGCAACGGGTTCGAAATCCTTCTCAACGAGATTCGGATAGATGCCGCTCAGCACAGAATAGTCCTTGACCGGATTATCGCTGACGAGCAGCGAGGTCAGTTTTGTGAGCCCTGCGAGCGGAGACAGGTCTTGCACCAGATTCTCTTCCATATAAAGCCGATCGAGGTTTTTCATGTTGGCGATCGGAGAGAGATCCTGAATGCTATTGCCCTTGATCCAGAGATCCTGCATGCTCGTCATGCCGGATAGCGCGCCGATATCCGAAAGATAGCGACATCCCCAAATCCAGAGGCTCTTCAAGTTGACAAGCGGTTTCAAGGGTGAGATATCGTAGATTTCAACGCAGCCAAGCAGGAGAACTTCCAGCTTGGTCAGACCGGAGAGCGGGCTCAGATCAACGCCCTTACCCTCGTTTTGCAGTGCCCAGCTCATGGAAAGATTGGTCAGATTTGTAAAGTTTTTCAGCGCGTCGAGACTGTGGATGCGCGGGTTTGACCAGTTGCTGCCGTCCATGGTGAAGTCCAGCTGCGTCACGCTCAGTGCGTCCGCTACCGTGATGTCGCCGTCGGGTTTGTTCATCGCCGTGCGGATCATGCTCTCGAGCACATCGTCGTCAAATGTGATCACGGTGTTGGGATCCTGCTCCGGCGCAATTGCTTCCGTCGGCGCGGTGGTCAGCTGCGCGGGCGGTTGCGCGGGCACTTCGACCGCAGTTGGAACTGGCGGCGCTGCCTGGGGGGCAGGGGACGCGCAGGAAAACAGGCCAAACGCCAATAACATCGCAAGAAACAAGCTGATCAGTCGCTTCATATGCGGCATCCTCCATATTGAATTCATTCAGTGGTTCTTTCAAAAAGCAATAGAAAAGTATAACAGTATTATTTCAAAGTTCGAATACAAATGCAATGCGTTTTTGCGAATGTCAATGAAAAGTCAATGATTGTTCCCAAACCTACAGCTGCAAGTTTCGGCTATGCTGAAATGCTGGCTATTCTTGAATCCAGGCACGAATTGATGTACAGTAACCATAACCCTTGCGTGGGCGCGGCTTTACTGAAGTTGCGGCTCGCGCGGAGGCGGATCACGCGAATAGTAGTAAGGGCAGGGAATATGACAGAATCAACCAAACAGCGCTATCAATATCTCCTATTTGACATCGATAATACGTTGATGGACTTTACCGCGGGCGAAAAGACCGCGCTGTTTCAAACCATGGATGAGCTTGGCGTAAGCATCTCCGAGGCGGACTATGTGAAGTATCTGGAGATCAATAAAGCTGCATGGGCGCGATTTGAAGCGGGCGAGCTGGACAGTAAGGCCGTTCAGCGTGTGCGCTTTGAAAACTATGCCGCGCATTTGGGTCACGATCCCGCGGAGGGGATGGGCATGAACGCGCGTTATGTCGAAAACCTCGGCCAGCAGGCGATTTTACTGGAAGGAGCCATGGATCTGCTGCAGCAGCTTTCGCAGCACTATCGACTCGCTGTTGCGACCAACGGGCTGACACTGGTGCAGCGCGCGCGGCTGCAAAAATCCGGCTTTCTGCCGCTGCTGAACGGAATATTTATCTCGCAGGAGATGGGGGTTCAAAAGCCGGATCAATCGTATTATGAATCAATCTTCCAGTCGTTCGGCGATCCGGCGCGGGAGAAATACCTGATGATTGGCGACTCGCTCTCCGCGGATATCATGGGCGGAGTCAACGCCGGCATCGACACCTGCTGGTACCATCCCGCGGGCGCGGAGGAGGCAGACCCACAACCCACCTACACCGTGCGCGGGTATGATGAGCTGCTGGAGCTATTGCTGTAAAACAAATCGAAAAAACTTAGATCGGGGTCGATGTATGAAACGACGGACGTGGTTCCTTCTGTGTGCAATTCTGCTGCTGGCGGCGATTCCCAGCGTTGCGCATGCGGACATGGGACCCAAACCTTCCATCGATATCACCTTCACGGGGTTGGAGGGTGTGCCTTATTATGTCTGTCTGCTTGTGCAGGCGGATAGCGAAGAGGGTTACTTTTCTGCTCTTACCCTCGAGAAAGCGCTGGCAAATGACTACCATTCCGATTTAACGGAGGCTGAACTGCAGTTGTTCCTGCAATACAGCGACAGCGACGGATTTGTGCCGATGTATGATGCTGAAGATTGCTCGACAACGCAACATTTCAACTCGTACAGATTTCCGCCTTCGGAGTTCAAAGTTTTAATCTATTTCCCGGAGACCGGAAACTTCGTGCAGAGCGACCAGATCTACTCGAACTATGCATTCAACAGCTATTACCGCGTCGATGCAACGCGATGCGGACTCTCACAAAGCAGCAGTGGAGAAATGAATCTACAGCTGCTGAATGGCTACGTGTATGCCGGGCGGTTTTTGTCGTTTCTCGTGCGTCTCGCGATTACGCTGGCAATCGAGCTCAGAATCGCATGGGCATTCAAGCTGCGTGAGAAGCGTGTCATCCGATTGATCGTGATCGTGAACATCATCACGCAGACGCTGCTCACGCTGACGCTGAGTTTGGTGGATTTCTTCGACGGGTCGCTCGCCTCCATTTTTTTATATATCTTATTGGAAACGATCGTGTTCGTGATCGAAGGGATCATCTATTCTCTGCGGATCAACCGGATCAGCGAGAAGCAGTTCGAGATCGGAGAGCTGTGGGGCGTGGCGTGGCTGTCAAACATGGCTTCGTTTCTCGTAGGAATATTCCTTCTGATCTACACGTCGGTCTTGTTGCACACTTGAATCAATTTACCGGCGTGAAGGAAGCGGAGACACGCAAGGTGCAAATTGGAATCGGGTATGACGAACTGCTTGCGCTATTGCTCTAGAGATGCTTCCAAAATCTTGCGCTATCTTTCCCGCTGGATTTGGGTTATTATAGGAAAAATCGTTTGCGCACACGGGAGGAAACAGCAATGGATCGCTTTGAACAGGTCACCGTCGTCAAGAAGGCGAATGTATATTACGACGGCAAGGTGACAAGCCGCACGGTACTCTTCGCGGACGGAACAAGAAAGACGCTCGGCATCATTCTGCCCGGCAAATACTCCTTCGGTACGGCGGAGAAAGAGCATATGGAGATTCTCGGTGGCGTGCTGCGTGCGCTGCTCCCCGGCGAAACCGTCTGGCAGGCGTTCACCGAAGGCGAGGCTTTTGAGGTTCCCGCTAACAGCCGCTTTGAGGTTGAGGCGGAGGGCGCTTGCGACTACTGCTGTTCCTACATCGCGGAATAAACCGAATATAGAACCACAAACGGGCGGAGTGTGACTTCCGTCCGTTTCTTTTTTGCGCGTGTGTTGTATGATGAATCAGAAAGCCGTTCGCGAAAGGAGCAATCGCATGAGAGAGGTCGTTTTATTCATCGCTATGAGTCTCGATGGCTACATCGCCGCGCCGGATGGCGGGATCGACTGGCTCGCGGGGCAGGAGGAGGGCGCGAACAACGGAGTAAGCTACGAGCGCTTCATTTCCGGTGTCAGCGATATCGTCATGGGGTATAAGACCTATCACCAGCTCACGACGGAGCTGCTGCCGGGCGCATGGCCGTATGCCGCGCAGAAGGCGCATGTGCTCACGCACCGCGAGCTCGACTCCGCGCCGGATGGCGTTTCGTTTACAAGCGAGCCGATTGAAGAATTGATCGCCGGGCTCAAGCGCGAGGCGGGCGGGGAGATCTGGCTCTGTGGTGGGGCCTCCGTTGCGCAGCAGGCGATGCGGCTTGGCTTGATCGACCGCTACCACATCAACGTGCTTCCGACCGTTCGCGGCGCGGGGATTCGGTTGTTTGACGCGCTGGAGCGTCCGGTTCCGCTGCGGCTGCTCTCCACGGAGCACTATAACGGCATCGTGGATTTGGTGTATGCGGTGCGGTGACGCGCGGATTGTAGCGATACGCGGCAAATTCTGGTATAATGGAAGCGGAAACGTGAGGTGGATCAATTTGAAAAAGAATATCGGCAAGCTGCCGCATTTGCAGCATAAGAGCGACGAGACCAATCCGCAGGCGGAAGGATTTCGCACGCTGGAGAAGACCAGCCCGACCAACAGCGTCGCGCGCAACCCGTCGATGGCGGGGAAACTGATGAGCACGAGTATGCGGCAGTATACGAGAAAAGGGAAATAAGGTTTAGGAATAAGGGAAAGGGCGGCTTAGGCCGCCCTTTTTGTTGCATAACTGGCGGGCATGTTCGCAATTATGAAATGGAGGCTAGATGAAGTCAGTAGATTACAAATAATCATTGTCATATAACTTGGGCGTGTTATAATTCAAACATATTAATAAACAGGAAATTTATGGAAAAAGAGCAACAAACAATTCTTGGCTTTTGCTGTAAATATGGTTGGCCATCTCATGAAGATGAGGTTCTTTCATATGCCTATGATAAGTTTTCAAAATGGATAAGCCAGTTCACAGCAAACGAAAAAGATGCTGTGTTGGAAATGCTCAATGAGTTTTCATACTACTCAAGAGACACAATTACCAAATGTCTTGTCGAGTTATCGAAATTTCTTGAAACTGAATACAACATTAAAGATAATGCATTATACACGTTTATAAAAAAGAAGGAAGGCAAGATCTGCAGTTCTATTGATTATTGGGTAGATTTTCGAAGAATAAATAAACTTTCACAAGATTATTTTATTGATGATCTGGATGAGTTTCCTGAAGATAGCTGGGCAAAAGTTGAGAATATTGTGATAATTGATGATTGCTGCAACTCAGGAGGATCATTAGATACGTACATCAAATGTTGCAAAAAAAGTTTTCAAGGAAAGAAGCTTTATTATGTTGTAGTTTGTGCGATGCAAGCTGTTCATGAAAATCTCAAAACGATAGCGGAAGAAAATGATTTCGAAATAGTATTAGTTGCAAAAGAAATAAAACAGAAAGCGTTCATGCTCGATAGAGTTCGCAATACTTGCTCTTCAGATGCATTCGCGGATTTTTCCTCAAACCTAGGAATCCCAAGGAATTTGTGCCTTGGCATTTTTGATAGTCAAAGTCTAATGGCTTTTTATAATAATACTCCCAATAACACAATAGGTGTTTTTTGGTTGAAAACTCTTAGAAATGAGCCGATTTTCAATCGGCGGCTGAAAACCACACCATTTTGGGAAATGAAGCAAGATAAGAAGACTCGAGAAGAGGCTAATTACAATGCTGGGAAAGCAAGAGGAAAGTATGAGTGAATTTCAATATCTACTGCTTTTCTCATATATAGAGGAAGTTGATGTTAATTTTTCGTATAGTGAGTTTGCAACACGGATAGGCACTAGTGTAAGAAACGTGGAGGAAATGATAGATATAGCAATTAGTGAGAAGAAAGTACGTTGTGATAAACAAGGTGTTTTTTATAAGTTAACTGCATTAGGCAAGGATAAATTGCTTAAATCAGGAGTGATTTATTATCACTTTAAGCCATTTGAGGTGGGTGTAAACGAACCTGAAAAGTGGCCACTCGACAAACCATATGTTCCGAAGGATTTTCTAAAAAAACTATTATAAGCTTGCTGGATATGTTCGTTAGAAATGCGAAAGACAAGTTGTCTTTCAAAGGAGCAATGCTTCTTGTTATTACGGGGATAACAATCACGTGATTGTTATCACCATAATGACTTGGAATAAAGTCAATATGGTGTATTGCTCAACTCTTCACTTCGCGAATTCGTTTTCGCAATACACCGTCTGCTAAAGACAGGTTAGTAGCGGACATATCCAGCATTTTTTGAGGTTTGAATGTTATCTAGCTCTGAATACATCGACAATTTAAGAGAAGAACTCATCAAAGAAGGTGTGAATGATGAATATCTTCAGGCATGTATTAAGTATGCTGAGAGACTGTCATATAGAGGGTTGCCAGTAATATTTGATATTAAACATCTTTCTTTATTACTGGGGCTATTCACTTCCGAATTGTGTAACTATATCACAATGTCAGAAAAATCTTTCTATCAGAAGATGCTGATTCCCAAGAAGCACGGAGGAAGTAGAGAACTAAGCATTCCGTGTAAGAATTTGAAACAAATCCAAAGATGGATACTTGATAATATCTTAAGTACCATGAGCATATCGAACCATGCAATGGGGTTTTGCCATAAACGTTCAATAGTTACAAATGCTGAAGAACATGTTTGTAGTGAATATGTATTAAATCTAGATCTGAGGAACTTCTTCCCTTCGATTAACTATGACAGAGTATTTTATGTGTTTAAATACTTTGGCTATACAAAAGAGATTTCATATGTTTTGGCACGTCTTTGTACTTATAAGAAATCGTTACCGCAGGGAGCGCCGACTAGTCCAGCATTATCAAATATAATTTGCTTGAAGCTTGACAAAAGACTTTCAAAATTAGCTGAAAAAAACGGAGCAAAATATACTCGTTATGCAGATGATATTACATTCTCAGGAAAACATTGTATTTTCGGTTTACTTGAGACAATTAAAATGATCATATTGGAGGAAGGATTTGAGATAAATAACGAAAAAACACGGTTCCGGTCGCCAGGTCAGAGACTTGAGATTACGGGGTTAAATATTAGTAACGGGCATGTAAAAGTGCCGAGAGAATACGTGCGAAAGTATAAAACAGAAATTTACTTCTGTAAAAAATATGGACCAACTGACCATCAGAAAAGAAAAGCGGATACACATATGTTCTTCAAAGAACATATGTATGGAAAGGCCTATTTCATTAAGATGGTGGAGCCAGAACTTGGCAGTAAATTCTTAAGCGAATTAGATAATATCACTTGGGAGTATTAAATATGCATATTGAAATAAATAGATTAAGCTATTTGCAGAGTTTTCTGGAAGATATAATCGCATCTATCAATCCTATTACCGGAGAATCTTTTCCAACGGTTGTATCTAGTGCAATAATTTTACTTAATCCTTGTTTTGAAGAGATATCAGAAATATTAGAAACATTATCTCTAAATCCGATTCTTTACAAAAAAAGCATCTCTAGTAGAAGAAAGCCTTTCTATCTATATAAAAATGAGGTTGAATGTATTGAGATTTCAAGAGAACCAATCTCAATCAGCAAACTTGCATTTAGGATTAATGAGCTCATAGATCAAGGAACAATGAGCAAATTAAAGGCTACACAATTGACAGCTGGTCTAGTTAGCATGGGTTTCTTAGAGATGACAACGAATACTGAAGGAGACCAAGCTTATAAAATTGCTACAAAGAAAGGGTCTGAACTTGGGATTTCGACAGTTTTAAAAACAAATAGCAATGGAGAAACTTACTCTCTAAATCTCTACAATGAAAAAGCACAGCGCTATATTGCAAATAACATATTAAATATTATATTTTAAATTTATAACCCCTTACTCCCGCCCCCTAACAACTCCTTAATCCCCGCCCCCCGCACCCACCCCCGCACCCCCTCACCAACAAAGAGAACCCACGCTTACCGCTTGGGTTCTCTTTTTAATGTTTATGAGTTTGTCCCGAACTCCCGCGATCGGCTGCACGGCGCGCATGCCCGAAGAAAGCTGATGCTGTTGAGATTTACCCCAACCGCGTGATGTCGATGTAGTTGAGGCGCACCTCATCCGAAGCATGATTGAGCAGGCAAACCTCAAAGGTGAATGTGTTCTCTTCAACGGTCACGGCAAACGAAATCTGATCATTCCGCGCGGCGAGGGCGGAGATCTCATGCGGCTGCTGACCGGAGAGCGAATAGGCGCTCACATCGTACTGGGTCAGATTGGTTCCGTTTACGACGACCTGATAGGTTCCTTTCGCGAGCGCCCAGAATGGGCCGAACGATACGCCGTCGGCGTAAAGGTATCGAACACCATCTTTCTCTTCGCCTTTAATCACAAATCCATCTCCGAAGGTGTAGCGTTTGACCGAGAAATCGTTTAGATCGACACTTGTGTGCCCGGGAATCGGGTCAACCGATCCAACGATCAACCCGTTTACCCGATAGTAATACAGGTCGATAGCCGCGGTTTCGAACGTGTCGGTAGGCCCCAGGATGAACAGCTCGGTTGCGTCGGGGTTTGCGACCAGCGCGTCCCGGTTTTTGCTGAACACCGCGGCGTTGTCGCGCGCAAAATAGAAATCGTTCAGCGTGAAGCCGTTGTCCATTGCCCAATTGGCAATCGACCATCCCATCTCAGTGGGTAATTGCGTAAACCTAGTAATCAATACAACATGGCGGATATTGTGCTGTCTTGCGACGTCGTCCCAAAACATGACGTCCGTCATCTGGGATTGAAACACAGTTTTCCCTGAGAACTCCTCGTGCCGCCGCGAGAGCTGGTCTTGAATGTCATATACCTGTAATCCAAGCACGACTGCCGCAATGACGACCGCGCTCCTACGATTGATAAAGCGATAGGAGACGATCACTGTGCCCAGCATGATCAGATAGACCATGATCCAGCTGATCCGGCCCGTCGCCCGGAAAATGCTCCACACGCTCTTAACAATATGCGGGAGAGGAATCTGAAAGAGTACATTCTCATTCAGCGTAATAGTCGGGCTGAGGGAGACAAGCATAGCCGCAAAGAACATGGCGAAAATTGCGATGATTTGGCTTTTTCTCGCGAGAATGCTAGCCCGAACCTTCTTGGAGGTTACGATCGCGATCAAACTCAGCGCCAGCAACAGGAGGATTCCCGCGCCCAGATAGGCAAACCCCTCGGCCTGTCTGTCTCCGTAGGTCGGCAAATCGCGAAGCAACTTGGACCACCCTTGGGGATTGAAGAGCGCATTGAGGTTCCAGGAGAAAATGCCGAGACCGTCGTTTGCGGCATCCATGGATGAGGAGAACCCGCCGAGTAGCGCGACGGTGACCAGCGCGACGAGAAGGTAGCACAGCGCGATGATGATCGCCCGCGTTAGCCTTCGCGTACGGATGACGTCCTCTAGGCAGCAGCCCGCCAAAATGATGCCGCAGATGAGCAGGAAGTAGAGGTGTGTGGAAGCGCACAGCACTCCAAGGACTGCCCACCGAAGATAAATTGTACGGCTTCCTGCGGTCTTGTTCTCGAAGAAGTTGTCTAGCGCAAAGAGTATGAGCCATTGCCCGGCCAAAGCGGTATGCATATACATGCGAAAGATCATGACGGGTGTAATGACAAACAGCATGCTGGTGAGAATGACATACAACCGATTGGGAACGAACCTTTGAATCAGGCGTACAGCAAAAATCCCCTGCAGCACGAAACACAAGATACCCCAGAGTCCGAAATATTGAAATTCTGTCGGTAAAATTGCCCGGAACAGCTTGAAGAAGACAGCGAAGAGCGGGATAGAGTCCGTAAAGATAATAGAGGTATGGGAAGGATAGGCCAGCTGATCCGTCATACCGATCGGGAAAAGCCAACTGCCGTTTTTAAAGGCTTGCCACCCGATATAGTGCTGTGACAGGTCGCCTTTTCCCATCAGCCAATCCGTGTAGGCGGGGTTGATGATCCGATAGCCGTATATCAGCACAAATGCAAGGAGCGAGAGCGCCGCAATCACAAGATAAAGCCAGTTTCTGGCAAGGAAGGCTTGAGTTTGATTCCGAATGGAAATCGTCGCCGGGCTTTTCTTCAGCACAATATTCAGCGTCCTTTCAGGGAATGATGCATCATTCCGCATTGGATCCGAAATACCCAAGCCTTTATGAAAGTTTATGAGTTAGCGTTATTCCTGACTGTGCAACAGCTTCTTAATCTCCGCGAGATCCGCTTCCATGCGGTGGAGATGCTGCTGCATGTCGTCAATCTCCTGCTCGGCTTTGTAGTTGATCGCAAAGTCGATGATCGACTCGTGCTTATCCCGCGCGGCCTGTCGGTTCTGGCTCATCATGATGATCGGGGCCTGAAACGCCGCGATAAACGAGAGGATCAGATTCAGCAGGATGAACGGTTTTGGGTCAAACTGCAAGCCCAGAAACGGAAGCAGGTTGATCGTAATCCAAATCACGAGAAAACTCGCGAAGATGATGATAAACGTCCAGCTGCCGCCAAACGCCGCGACCTTATCCGCCACGCGGTCGCTGCGCCTTGCGTGCTGCACATAATCCTCGTCCAGCCTTGCCGCAACGCGGCTTTCGTAGCTCTGCACCATCTGATCGATGCGCGATAACCGGTCGTCGTTGAGCTCAATTCCATATCCGCGAATCGTCGTTTTCGTCTCGCTTTTTATCGTGATTTTTTCTTCATCGTTCGCCATAACGTACCTCATATCATTTTCCGTTTGCTAGCCCCATTCTATCAGCATTGACTGTATTCGTAAACGCAAATCGAATCCCACCATGTTATAATGTTCATTAGGATAGCTTCGGGAGGAACAGGATCGGATGTTGTGTGAATTTACCCTAGCAAGTGAGCGAAACAGCTGGACGGACGTGACGGCGCGCGTGCGCGATGCCCTGCGCGAAAGCGGGGTTAGAAGCGGGCTTTGCGTGGTCTATTGTCCGCATACGACGGCGGGCATCACGATCAACGAAAACGCGGACCCGGATGTGGTGCGCGACCTGATCTTTGCGCTGGAGAAAACCTATCCCGACCGGGCGGAGTTTCGCCATAGCGAGGGAAACAGCGCATCCCACCTCAAAGCGAGCGTGATCGGCAGCAGTGCAACGATCATCGTCCGCGAAGGAAGGCTGCTGCTCGGAACCTGGCAGGGCATCTACTTTTGCGAGTTTGATGGTCCGCGCACGCGCAGATTTTATGTAGAGATTATGGAGGCAAACGCATGAATTCGGTTCGAATCACGGTACTCAAACGCGAGTTTTACCCCGATTTGGCGGAATCGTATCTCAGCGAGGGCGCATCCGTCGGCGCTTGCCCGCTGCAGGCGGAAGGAGAGGTGTTCCTCTACTCGGGTGGTGCGGAGCGGCCGGAGGGGCTGTGCCCGTGGGCCTGGATCGACCTGTATTCCGCGATTGCGACGCTCTACTCCGGCGGGGATGAAAACACGTGGTATCGCTTTGGCGGCACACGGATTCTCTGCTGTACGGACGGCATTCGTCCAGTCGTGTACAAGCTGGAGCTCGTTCGTTGCTGAGTGAGAATCGCATATAAAAAAACGAGGGCTAGTTCGCCCCCGGGTGTGTCGTGATGGGCGCATCAGCGCCCGTAGGTATGCTCCAGCGTATAGGCATCGGTGACGACGGGCTTGCCCTCTTTGTCGAGCAAAGGCGTTAACCCACCCGCGTAACCTGCGGCATGGAACAGATAGTTCACGCCGGTTTCACGGTCGATCCAGATTTCATTGACGTTCACTGTTCCTTTCGCATAGACGCGAATAAAGCGATCATCCTGACGCATAAGAGACCTCCATTTCGTTGATGATACCAGTATAACACATAGACGGATATTGACCGCAGACGGAAAACATCCTATCATCTATATGGTTTCATTTGCGTGTTTGCTCACGCGTGAAATATTTCGATGAGAATCAATCATCCTGCGCAATCCGGATATCATCGAAGCGCGCAGTTTGTCAGAAAGGACCATTCATCATGAATGAATCACATTTTTACCACATACCGAAATCCGGGAAACTCATTCCGTGCGCAAAGGTTACGGACGCGATGGAACGAGTGGAAAAGGAAGGCGGCTTCTTTTGGCTGCATTATCTTGAGCCGACGGGCGAAGACCTGCATCCGCTGATCAAGCTGCTCGGTCTGCATCCGCTTGCGATCGAGGACGCATTGGACGACAACCAATTGCCAAAGATGGACGACTTCCCCAACAATACGTTTATTGTGTTCAATGCCTTCACCTATTCGAAAGAGAAGATCAACATTCAAGAAGTTGATTTTTTTATTGGTAAACATTTTGTAATCAGCATAGATCGCGTCGGACCGGACGGGAAACCGCTCCTGAATGGCATTGATGAGGTTGTGCTACGGGAGATGGATGAAAACCGGCTCGGGCCGGCGTTCGTGTTGCACACCATTCTGGATGTTATTGTTGACCACAAGGTCTTCGCCATTGAAGCGATGGAGGATGAGTTAACACAAACTGAGGATGCAGTTTTGGAGCGGCCAACGGAGTATGACCCGAAATCACTTCAGCATATTCGTCATACACTCGTCACTCTCCGCAAAAGCCTCTTTCACGAGCGAGAGTTGTTCGTCAAAATCTGCCGGAAAGACTGCCCGTTTATTCAGGACAAAGCTATCTTCCATTTTCGGGATATCTACGATCATCTCGCCCGATTCTTTGAACTGACCGAGACGCTGCGCGATGTTGCCACAAGTTTGATGGAGATCGACTTGTCCTTGCGCAGCAATGAGATGGCTCGTGCTTCCAACCGCACCAATCGCTCGGTTCGGCGGCTCACGTTGATCACGATTGTGTTTTTACCGCTTTCCTTGCTCGCGAGCATAGGCGGAATGTCCGAATGGTCCATGATGACCGGACCCGAGAACTGGCGTATCACATACCCGCTGTTTCTTCTGGCGATGGGCGTGATCGGCGCGGTGAGCTATTTCTTTCTCAAGTGGATCATTCGCCGGGACGACGTCTCTGATAACGATGGAACTGACGATTAACGATCAAATAAAAAAGATCATATAGAAGAGGAACGTGCCGTTGCGTGACCGGCAGAGGACTGCGGTATGCATGTGAAGGACTGCCTAGCATCGCAGCGACCCGTTTCTAGCGTATAATCGATCCTACTGAAGCGAATCAGAACCAAAAACGACCATTTTGCGTTATATTTTCGAGAATATGGGTTGCAATATTCGTTGCATCAAATCTATACTTGTTCAGAGAGCAAACGATTCAAAAGAGGAGTCTTCCTGCGCATTTTTACACGGGAAGATTCTTTTGTGTAACGGCATACGCCGTGAAACAGAGTCTGATTATTTATGAGGGAAAACCGTTGGCAAAGCGCATTCATGAGCGGATTCGTTCCTGGCGTTACCTTGGTTATGATCGCGACACGATTCGACGCTTTAGCGCGGAGATGGATCGCGCGAATTTGCGTACCATTCAGCGGATGTGTCTGCTTGGGCTATCGCTGATTGCGCTTTTGTTCGTGTTCTATGGCCAGGAGTTACACTCGACCAACCGTTTGGCCACCGCTTCGACGTTTGCTATGTTTCTGCTGCTTGTCTACGCGCTGATCGGTAGAATGCTAGGTGCGCAGTCGCTCCATCCAATGCACCAGGTGAATACGCTGGTGTTCTTGATCTCTGCTGTGATGTACCTGTGCGGCATCTACTCAAGTACACAACTCTCCGGCGGAGAGCTCGGTGTGTTGAGCATTTGGATGTTCCTGCTGGTGCAGATTTCTTTCGATATTCCGCCGATGCAAAACTTGCTCACGGTGTTCGCCTTTGCGCTGCTGTTTCTGTTAGCTGACAAACAGGTAAAGACGCCGGAGCGCTGGCAACAGGACATGATCTATACAGCGGTTTCCGTTTCAGTCGGGCTATTTATCTCCTATCATCAGGCGCACCTTGCGTTGGATAATATCATCGCAAAGAACAACCTACAAAAGGCCAACTTTGCGCTCTATCATACCGCGACGACGGACGAGCTCACGGGGCTCATGAATCGGCGGATGCTGTTTGACCGGTACGAAGCGATCATCAGCGACTGCGCGGCAACTCAGAGCAGCATGGCATGCGTGATCCTCGACATCGACGATTACAAGCAGTTCAACGATAGTTACGGCCATCCGGAAGGGGACGCACTACTGCGCAAAATCGGGACGACACTGCGGGCATACAGTGATGAGATGCTCATCGATATCGGCCGCATCGGCGGGGAGGAGTTCCTCGCGGTTTGGCAGGAGGAGCGCCTTGAGCGATGCGAGCAGGTGGCGGAAGAACTGCGCCGCACCATTGAACAGATGGCAATTCCGCACATGGGAGCGGCGGAGCACGAGCAAGTGACCATGAGCGTCGGCCTCTGCTTGCTGCCGTATTCCAAGGCGCAGGGAGCATATCTCTACGCGGACAAGGCGCTATATCGTGCCAAGGAAGCGGGTAAAAACTGCTCCTGTTACTTTGATGAGAAGACGGGAGACTATCAAGTGCTCTGTGCGGTGAAGCGTAAGTAGCGCGTGATCCCTAAGGTTACACAAAAATATTAGGAACAATAAAAAACGGACGATCTCTCGTCCGCAAACCCATCGAATCGGATTTCGATGGGTTATTTTTTATCGCTTCTTACGTTCGCAATGGTTTCAAAGCGAAAGAGACATTCATTTGTTCAGCTTTCGCGGGGAATTGTGACGGTGACGATCGTTCCCTTGCCCGGGGCGCTCTCCGCGCGGGTATAGCCACCGTGCGACTGCGCGATTGCCGAAACGATCGAAAGCCCGAGGCCCATGCCACCGGTTGCCTTTGCGCGCGCCTGGTCAACGCGGTAGAAGCGCTCGAAGATATGATCGCACTCCTCTTGTTCCATTCCACAGCCGTTGTCCTGCACGGTCAACTTATCAGCGCGCTCTGTTTGGGAGAATCCGATGTAGATGGTTCCGCCGCTACGGGTATATTTCACGCTGTTGTCAATGAGCGCGCGCAACAGCTGCTTGATCATCGCGCGGTCCGCGCAGAGGGTTGCGTTCTCTGGTGAGATCGTCTGGACATAAGCGTGAGTGGAGTCGATGAGGGCTTGTTCTTCGATGAGCTCGCCAAAGAGCGCATCGACGGGGAACACGGTCTTGTTGAGGTGAAACTGCGCGTTGTCACTCCGCGCTAAGAAGAGCAGGTTCTCGACAAGTCCGTTCATATAGGTGGTCTGTTTTGCCAGCGCGGCGATGCTATCCTGCTGCACGGTTTTATCCTCGGTACCCCAGCGGGAGAGCAAATCCACGTTGCCCTGCATGATGGCGAGCGGCGTGCGCAGCTCATGCGAAACATCCGCTACAAATCGCCCCTGCTGATGATAGGCGTTTGAGACGCGCTCCAGCATGCTGTTGAGCGTGAGCGCCAGGCTCCTGAGCTCGTCGTCCGGCTCCGGCACCGCGACGCGCGCATCCAGCGTTGTGCGATCGATCCGGTTTGCCGCCGCAATCATCTCTCCGATGGGGGCAAGCATGCGCCTACTCGCGGCGAGGCTTGCCAGCAGTGCGATGACCACGCCGAGGGCGTTTGCGCCAATCAACAAGAATCCCAGAAGCTTTAGAAATCCGGTTTCGCTGGTCATACGATAGACAAGGATGAGACTGCCAAAATTGGTCTCATGGTCCGAAATTGTGCTCGACGCGCGCAACAGTAGCGTTTGATCATAAAAGATCAGCTCTGGTGTGTTTTTGCTTTCTTCTAGCAGTCGATCCGGCAGCGGAAAGTTGAGCGTGCGGCTGATGAGTGATCCTTCGCGGTCATAGAGAAAGACGGAGAGGTTCGAATCCGTGGTGAGATCACGCAACAAATCCAGATTGATACGAGTCTCGCTTTTCTCCTGAACGACGTCCTCTTGATCTTCTTTCTCTTGCGCATCTTCCTGAAGCTCTTCTTCCTGAAGCTCTTTTTCCTGAAGCTCTTTTTCCTGAAACTCTTCTTCTTTATGCTCTTCTTCTTTTAACTCTTCTTTTAAGGTGTTGCCAAAGAGCTGTAGAGAATCAACGAGGCGATCATTCTGTTGTTGCACTAAGAAGCGGTACGCCAGCACAAAGACGATGACGGATAGCAAAAAAAAGATCGCAGAAAACAGAAGCGCATACACGCGCGTTAAGCGGCTGGAGAGTTTACTCTTTCCGTGTTTTGTCGCGAATGACATATCCGATCCCCCGTACCGTCTCGATGATGCGGTTTTCCTCTGAATCGTGAATCCTGTTTCGCACATAGCGCACGTAGACATCCACCACGTTGCTGTTGCCCGCGTAAGTGTATCCCCAAACGTGCGTGAGAATCTGATTGCGTGTGAGTACGATGTCGCGATTGCGAAGCAGATACTCCAAAAGATCATACTGTGTCTTGGTCAGCTCAATCGCCTCCAGACCACGCGAGACCTGCCGTGAAACGGGGGTCAACGTGAGATCTCCCAGCGTGAGCGCGTCCGAAGGTGTGCCTTGCGCAGCCGGTTCTTTTGCGCGCAGCACCATGCGAATGCGCGCGAGAAGCTCCTCAATATGAAACGGCTTTGTGATGTAGTCGTTTGCACCCAGATCAAGACCGTTGACCTTTTCCATCACCGCATCCCGCGCGGTGACGAAGATCACGGGCACCGCGCTCTCCCGGCGCAAGCGCAGCAGCACCTCTACGCCGTTGAGCTGCGGCAGCATGACATCCAGCAGGACAAGGTCAAACTCGCCGCTGAGTGCTCGCTCAAGTCCGCACATTCCGTCGGCACAGCTTTCGGTTTCGTAGCCTTCGTGTCGGAGCTCCAGCGTCAAGAATCGTACGATTTCCGATTCATCTTCAACAATCAGGATTCGCATGGCAACCGTCCTTTTCCCATGCACCCGCGAAACGGGCGTGTATTCGCGGCCTAGGATATAGTTTTATTATATCCGCATTGATGCTTGTTTGAAATGAAGATTCCATGAGAAATGCGTTTCTGAACCCCGGAATGGAGAATTGATCCATAAAAAAGCCCGAAGTGCAGTTGCCTCCGGGCTAATTCGTTTCATCCGTACAGATAGGATCGTCTTTGAATTTGGCGCGGCTAAAAGCAGGGCGCTGAGCATTACTCCTGATTTTGCTCCGCCGCAAACTGAAATCCATGTTTGCGAAACAGCGAAAGGCAGATATCGACCACGGTCGCGTCGTATTTCACGCCTTTTCCCGCCTCAATCTCGGCGAGTGCCTTGTCGATGCCGAGGGCGGGACGATACGGCCGATGTGACGTCATCGCCTCCACCACGTCAGCAACGCCGAGGATACGGCTTTCGAAGATAATCTCATCGCCAACGCACTTGTTGGGATAGCCGGTGCCGTCGAGCCGCTCGTGATGCTGCTGCACCATGGTCAAAATCTCCTGTGGCAGCCCCATCTCCAGCACGACGCTGTAGCTGTATTCCACGTGGGTTTGAAGAATTTGATACTCGAGATTGGTAATCTTTCCGGGCTTGTTGAGAATGTCTGAGGCGATGTAGATCTTGCCGATGTCATGAACCAGCGCGCCGTAGGATAAGCTCGTAAGGGCTTCCTGCGTCATGCCGCAGCGAAGACCGATTTCGCAGGCTAGCTGCTGCACCCGGTGCTGATGACCCGCTGTGTAAGCATCCCGCAGTTCGCCGATCTTGGAGATGGCGTTGATGGACTGCTCCAGCCTTTTTTTTAGGACTTCATTGGTTTCACGAAGCGACTCGTGTTGTTTTTTTACTTCTTCTTCCAGCTTTCTGCGCTCGGTAATGTCTCGGATCAAACCCTCGGCTCCGATGACCTCGCCCGACTCGCTCTTGAGAAATTGAACATGCATAGAACCCCAGAATATAGACCCATCTTTGCGTTTTAGCTGGCAGGTATGGCTGGTCACGCGTCCATCCTCCTTGAGCTTCTCGTACATGGCGGCGCGATCCTCTGGGTGAGCGTACAAAGATATCGCTTTACATTGCTTCATCTCTTCGACGGATGCATAGCCAAACATTTGCGTTGCGCGGGGATTGAGTATGAGAAAGTCGCCTTCGAACGTGGACTGAAAATAGGCATCCTGCAGGTTTTCCAGTATTCTGCGGTTCTGTGCAAGGCTGCGCTCCAGCGTGCGCTCCGATTGCTGACGCTCGGAGATATCCGTGCCAATGCTGAGAATAGCAGGAGACCCTTCCCATATGAGCTTCTTTGCGTTGACGAGAAGTGGAATCTGTCGCCCGTCTTTGGTACGAACCAGCCGCTGAATCACTCGCTCACCAGTCTGCTGGACGGTTTCGTAATACCTCATGATCCCTTCATTGGAAGGTTCACCCATAAACTCATGCAAAGACTTTTCCATTAGTTCGCTTTTTGCAAACCCGTGCAGACGACAGGAGTATTCGTTTGCGTACAAGAGTTTTCCCTCTTTGTCGTGTACCAATATCGAGCAAGGCGCGACATCGCAGATGTGCGCGAGACGGTTGATCTGTTCCTGAGCACGCTTCTGCTCCTGTTGATAATACACGAGATGCGTCACATCCATAAAGGTACAGGCGACCTGCATAGGGGCTGTCCGATAAGCCGTAACATTGAAGTATTTATCCAAAGTGGAGGCATAGTTTTGAAAGGATAACGGGTTCCCCGTTTCAGCAACTTGCTTATAAGGGCCTATCCAATGCTGACTCACACTCGGTATGACATCCAAAATCGTTTTCCCGACGATATCGCTTGCAGAAGACCCTGTCATCTGCTCGAAAATGGGGTTTACAGCCAGAAATCGGAAATCTACGACATTTCCGGATGCATCACAGATGACTTCATGCAGGGCAAAGGCATCATTCATTTCGCGGAAGAGCAGTTCGTAATTTTTTTGTGCTTTCTTTTGTGCAGTGACGTCCTCCAACATCTGGTAGACTTGATAGGAACGCGTATCATCCCCATGAAACAAAGGCGTTGCCGTAACGGAAAGCCATACGTAATCCTGAATCGATTTTTGAAAGAAACCTAGCGTTTGCGGCCCGACCTTTTTTCCTGTCTGCAGCGCGATGTAGGAGGGAAGCTCATGTCTTGGCATCGGCGAGCCGTCCTCCCGAACCGTGTCCCACTCCGGCGTGAGCGAGATGCGCTGTAGGAGCTCCTCTTTGCTCAGCCCCAACATTCGCTCCGCGGCGGGGTTGGAAGAGACGATCCTTCCTTCAGCATCCTGATACACAACACCCTGTGCCATCGTCTCGAATAAGCGGCGAAGTTCCTCCGCGCGTGCGTTATTCTCGCGGTCGACGCGCAATTGTTCGGTGATATCCTGAATGCTGCCGCAGACGTATTCATATCCGTGCGACCAAAATGACCGCGCCGAGACCAAGCCACTGCGCAGCGTGCCATCCTTGCGTCGAAATTCAAATGGTTTTGGGTCGAGAATACTCCGCTCAGACATGTAGTCAATAAACGCGTTCCGATCCGCGAGGTTCGCGTACAGTTGCAGTTCGATTGTGGTTTTACCGATGACTTCGTTCGGCGTATATCCGGTGATCCGGCAAAAGCTTTCGTTGACATGTATGATCTCGCCGTCGCATACTCTGGTTAAGATCGCAGCGTCAGGGCTGGCTTGAAACACGGTTTGAAAAAACGCGTCTCCCGAGAGGCCATCCTGCGGTTGATTCGAATTCGTCATAACCATCACCTCTTCCGAATGGCGTCGCGCCCTATCTTCCATTTTATGGGCGGAGAAATACCATGTCAATCCATGATGTTACATTTTTTGTTATATGTGCTTTCTTGCGGCATTGATTAGCGTGAAACAATTCTATCATGTGAAAAAACATATTAAAAAACATGTTTTACAGTTTCGGATGCGAGTGGTAGATGGCATCAGTTTCTGCAATCAGAAAAAAAGAAAAACAACGTTTCGATCGCTTGCTAGTTGCCGAAACGAAATTGGTGTGTATAATATACGGATACAAACACATTTGATCTGGATTTTACAAATCCATTTTCCTTGACCCTGAAAGGAGTGTTCAGGATGTTTCATTTTTCCATAGACTGGATGCAATCTCTCTCGATGCTGGGGCGTGTGTCACTCGCCGCGGTGCTGGCCGGGGTAATCGGCTATGAGCGCGAGCATGTGCAGCGAAACGCCGGTATGCGCACGCATATCCTCGTCGCCATCGGTGCTGCGCTGGTCATGTGCAGCGGAGAGTTTCTGATGTCGCAATTCCCGAATTCGAATATCGATCCCGCGCGCATCGGTGCGCAGGTGGTTAGTGGCATCGGCTTTCTCTGCGCGGGTACTATTATCAAGGAAGGCATCTCCGTGCGCGGACTGACCACCGCGAGCAGTCTCTGGTGCGTGTCCTGCGTGGGCCTCGCAACGGGCTGCGGGAACTATCTGCTTGCCATCGCTACCACCGTCCTGATCCTGATCGTGCTGCGCGTGCTGCGCACCATGGCGCACAGCCGCAGAAAAAAGGCGAATCGCCTCGTGCTGCAAATTGTGCTCTCCATGGAAGGCGAAAGCATCGTGCACCTGCAGGAAGATCTGGAGCGCATGGGTTGCGTGATCGACGAGTTCAGCTTCGCCATCGACACCATGAACCTCAAGCGGCATGTCTATGTGCACTTGACCCTGCCGGATCGCGACAACCTGGCTCCCTTGATGGAGGGGCTCTCCCGCATCGAAGGCGTAGCCTCCGTCGAGTCGGTGTACGAGTAAAATCGAATTGCTCTGCAAGCCAAAGGGGTTGCCCCTTTGGAAACCCCACATGATATCCACAAACAAAAAAACTCTCCGACTTAGTTCGGAGAGTTTTTGATCAATGTGAGAAATTAGCCTTCGAGCATTTGCAGGATGAAGGACTTGTTGCGCGCGCCGACGGCCTTGTCGACCACGTCGCCGTTTTCAAACAGCATCAGCGTGGGAATGCTCATCACGCCGTACTGGCTCGCGAGCTGCGGCTGTTCGTCGATGTTGACCTTCGCGACCTTGATTGTGCTGTTTTCCTCCGCGATTTCGTCCACAATGGGGGACACCATGCGGCAAGGCCCGCACCACGGCGCCCAGAAATCGACCAGAACCTTCTTGTCGCTGTCCAGAACCTCTTCTTTAAAATTAGCGTTGGTGATATTCACAATAGCCATATGGATCACTCCTTATAAACTTTCTTATCGGGTACAGGTCTTCGTATGCCTGCTTTTAGTATAGCGGAAGCGATTCCATCTTAAAAGGCAATTTGCCAATATGACGCAAAAAAGCAACAATTGTCCCTTTGAACTGCACCCAAAAGCTATTTGTAGTTTATCATACTTTCTGATTTTAGATCAGTTCACTTAGGTCTCGTTGCGTTTTTAACTTGCTTGGGTTAAAGTGAAGCAAAGTACAGAAAGAAAGGCAGGAGGGAAGCGCTTGCGCACGCTGACATACCGCGTCACCAATACCGACGAAGGGCGGACGGTGCAGAGCATTCTGCGCCGGGAGTTTGCGTGTTCGGAATCGCATATCTCCCGCCTGAAACGACGCGAGGAGGGGATTCTGCTCGGCGGGGTGCGCTGCTATGTGACCGCGCGGGTAAGAGAGGGCGACGTGCTCTCCGTTGAGATTGGCGATCTGCCGGATGGTCATATCGTGCCGATGGAGTTTCCGCTTGTCGTGGTTTATGAGGATGACGACCTGTTGATCATCGACAAACCTGCGGGGATCGCTGTGCATCAGAGCACGCGCGATCCGGAGGAGCTTACGCTGGAAAACGCGGTCTGTTACTATTTGGGTGGCGATATCAGTCCGCACCCCGTCAGCAGGCTGGATCGCGGAACATCGGGTCTCATGGGATTTGCCAAGAGCGGATATCTGCACGAGCGGCTCCGGCGGCAGATGCACTCGCAGGATTATGCGCGCGTCTATCTCGGAATCGCGGTGGGCAGAGTGACCCCGCCGGACGGAATCATCGAACTGCCGATCGGTATGGCGGAAGGCTCCACCTATCAGCGCGCGATCGTGCCGGATGGACAGAGCGCGAAAACAGAGTATTACACGCTTGCGACCAATGAGCGCTTTACACTTTTGAAACTGATTCCGCAGACGGGGCGGACGCATCAACTGCGCCTCCACATGTCGGCAATCGGGTACCCGCTCGCGGGGGACTGGCTCTACGGCGCGGAGGATCGCCAGCTGATCGCGCGGCCCGCGCTGCATTCCTACGAGCTCACGCTGACGCACCCGATTTCGGGCGAACGAATCCACCTGACGGCGGAGTTGCCGGAGGACATGCGGCGGCTGATCGATCTGTCAAACGACCTGGAGGAAAACCGATGAATCTCAAACAACTGGAACGAAACGGAAAAATCATCACGCAAGTGGAAACGGAAGAAACGTTGATCACCGACGTGCAATCCGCGCTGGACTTGATGGCGACCGTGCGGTACGAAACCAGCGCCGACCGGATGATATTGCCCAAGGTCGCGCTGGACGAGCGATTTTTTGTGCTCAGCAGCGGGCTTGCGGGGGATATTTTGCAGAAGTTTGTCAACTATCAGCTCAAGATTGCCATCGTCGGGGACTATTCGGGCTATACCAGCAAACCCCTGCGCGACTTCATCTACGAGAGCAATAACGGTAGCCATGTGTTCTTCGTCGCAACCATGGAGGAGGCGCTGGAGAAGCTTTCGCGCATAGAATAAAAGCCGCACCCAAGGGTACGGCTTTTGAGCTTTCTTTTCGCGCTGGTTTAGCGCACATTTCTCCCGAACAACATCAGATGACGCCTAGCGGAATCAGCACCGCAAGCAGCACGATATTGACCGCGGCCAGCGAGATGATCCACTTCTTCTGTGTCTTGGGCTCCTTGTCGTAGATGAGATAGCTCGCAAGGAAGAACGGGATATAGGTCGTGATGAACACGGGAATCGCGCCCCACCACTTGTAGACCCAGATGAACGCGGGCGTCGAGGCGAGGAAGATCTCGATCAGCGAGAAGAACAGCGCGCTGCCGACGGCAAAGACGATGCGGTTGTTGATGCCGAGGATCTTCATGTCTTTGTTCGCGGGCAGTAGCTTTGAGGTAAAGCCTGCGACGGCGAACATCATGGAAAGCTCCCAGCTCACGCCGATGAGCAGGATATAGCTCGTGCTCTCCGGCGAGACAGTCCAGAGCGCGTAGCCGGTAAAATGGCAAATGACAGCGTTGGCAATCTCGTAGAGCCAGTGCACGCTGTAGAGCATCAACGCGGCTGCGATGGCCTTATAGTTCTTCTTGTGGATTTCGTCCACATAGATCATTACGACAAAGGC
>JBDKRF010000001.1:0-4402 GCA_039683525.1 Clostridiaceae bacterium | reverse complement strand
GTTGTCCTTTGCCCAGGCGACCATCCCCTTTGCCGCATCCACATGCACCACCTCCGCGCCGGAGGCCGCGCAGGCAACCGTAGCTCCGCCCGTGTACGCAAAGAGATTGAGCACCCTTGGCGCGCGGTCGTGCGACTTTTTCCAGAGATCGAGTTCGCCGCGCATCCAGTCCCAGTTGACCGCCTGCTCGGGGAACAATCCCGTATGCTTAAAGCCGGTCGGGCGCACGACAAACGTCAGGTCGCGATACGTGACCTTCCAGGATTCGGGCAGCTGCCGCTGCTCCTCCCAGTGTCCGCCACCGGTTTCGGAGCGGATGTAGATCGCGTCCGCCTTGTGCTCGCCCATCGGCCAAACGGCCTGCGGATCGGGCCGGAGCAGGGTGATCCCCTTCCAACGCTCCAGCTTCATGCCGTTGCCTGCGTCCAGCACGCGAAAATCGTTCCAACCGTCTGCGATAAACATGTATGTTTCTCCTATGCGGCTTGTTTTCGCCGCGTTTCTCTCTGTCTTTACAACAGTATAGTATACAGATTTTTGCGATATTCGGAAAGGACGGATTTTCGCTGCCTTTTTCGTGCAACAGACGCACGCGATGGTGTTGCGATTGCATCCGGATTTGTATATACTCTTTGCCATGGATGGGATGAAACGCGAAAACATGAAGGGGAAGATCGTCATCGTCACGGGTGCGAATTCCGGCATCGGCAAGGCGACAGCCGCGCAGCTTGCCGACCTTGGCGCGACCGTTGTGCTCGCCTGCCGCTGCAAGGAGCGCGCGGAGGCGGCGCTTATCGAGTTTTCCTGCGTGGGCGGGCGCTGCTTTGACCTTCTTCCGCTCGACCTGGCCGATCTCGATAGCGTCCGCGCGTTTGCCGCGGCGTTTGCGGCGAAATACGATCATCTCGACGCGCTGATCAACAACGCAGGTCTGCTCGCCCGCCATCGCACGGAGACGAAGCAGGGGTTTGAGATGAGCTTCGGCGTCAATTATCTCGGCGCATTTCTGCTGACCATGCTGCTGCTTCCCTTGCTGGAAAAAAGCGAACAGGGACGCATCGTGATGATGACCAGCATTGCCCACGGTTGGGGTGATGTGCGCTTTGACGACCTCAACTATACGCGCGGCTACAACCGCTTTGCGGCCTACGGACACAGCAAACTCTGCAACCTGCTCTTTGCACGCGCGCTTGCCGAGAAGCTCCGCGCACGCGGCAGCCGGGTAACGATCAACGCCGTGCATCCCGGCATCGTAGCGACGGACATCGTGGTCAACCGCAAAAACGACCGCTTTCGCTGGGTTGCGTCTTTGATGAAGGTTCTGTTCATGACCAGCGACGAGGGCGCGAAGACGAGCGTCTACCTCGCCTGCGAACCCACGCTGGATCGCGTCAGCGGAGAGTATTTCTATCGCTGCAAGATCGAGCCTTCCAGCGAGGCGAGCAAGAACCTCGCCAGCGCAAACCGGCTCTACGACGTGAGCCTGAAGCTCTGCGGGTTGGATGATCCGCTGAAATCGTAAACAAAAAGAGGCGAATGCAGACAACCTGCTTCGCCTCTTTTTTTGCTTTCTATCGAGACTTCTCCTTAACGATTGTACGTTTCCTCGACAATATACCAACCCTCTTCAATATGAGTGTAGTCAACGTTTTCTGCATAACAGCTCTCTTTGTGATACTCAATTTCTTCTTCGCTCGGAAACCAGTACAGAGATGTATACTTATATCCTGTCTCGAGCTCTAGCTTAGGAAAGTCGATATAAAACTTTAAAGGTCTTCCTTTGCGTTCCAACATGATCATATACGGATGAAGTTTTTCAAAGACGGTAACAATATTGTCCCACTCTTCTTCTGAGAAATACTTCTTATCGCCTAAATATGAGATGTCATAATCGCCTTCGCCGTATTCGTCAAGTGCTCGTAAAAAGCTCTTGCTAGAAAGTACGCTGTCTCTAACTGAATTTAGCACATCCTTATTCTGCCAATACAGGTCTGTCAACGCTTCCTTCGTTTTATATTCGACCGAATCACTCGGAATAATCTCATTTGGGTTTGGCGCAAACCACAGGATAAGAATCCACGCCACGAAAGCGAGTATGCCCAGTATCACAAGACCGAAGACTACTTTTATCCAAGCTTTCATGAAACACCTTCACAACACACTAAATTCTGCTGTCACGCAAGGACTCTTCATCGTGTCTCTGCTGTCTCGACTATGTACCACCCTTCATCGAGCTGCGTAAAGACACCGTCGGGAAAGACGTTCGGTTCCTCGTGGTACTCCCGTTCTTCATCATTAGGGAACCAGTAGAGATACGTTGCATACGTGGTCGAACCCCGGTTCAAATGGCTAAAGGCCATGTAGAAAATAAGCGGCCTGCCCTTGCGCTCCATTAAAATCATATACGGATGAAATTTATCAAAGACGGATAGGATATCTGCCCACTCTTCATCAGAGAAGTATTGTTTATCACTTTGAAAGGAGATATCAATATCGCCCTCGTTGTAGCGATCTAGTGCGCGCAGTAGACCTTTACTCGAAATCACGCTGTCTTTCACCGAGTTGAGCAGTTCCTCATTCTGTGAATAAAGTTCTGTCAACTCGTCCTTTGTGTGATATTCAATCAATGTGCCAAAGTCAGTCGTGCTTGGCCTAAATATCATATAAGCAGTATACCCCGTAAAAGCGAGTACCCCCAGTATCACAAGACCGAGGACTACTTTTATCCAAGTTTTCATGAAACACCTCAAATCGAAAATAGCCCTGTCGAAACCGAACCGGTTGTTTGTTTCACAGGCTGCATAAAGCCATCATAATTTTATTGCGCCGTGGGAGAAGAAAATGTTTTCCCACACAGCGCAAGGCCATAGCTGCTAATTGCGTTTATTTATTGCCAGTGAAACTTCTCTTCTACAATATACCAGTTCCCGTCCAGATGCGTGTATTCAACGCTATCTGCAAGAGAATGTTCTTTTTGATACTCGATTTCTTCTTTATCCGTAAACCAGTAAAGCGATGTTCGTTTGGAACCTGTGTCAAGTTGTAACGAATCAAAGTTGATGTAAAACCTCACCGGTCTACCTTTGCGTTCCACCATGATCATATACGGGTGAAGATTCTCGAAGATGGAAACAATGTTCGCCCATTCTTCTTCAGCAAAGTATTTCTTATCGCTTTGGTAAGATACGTTGATGTCGCCTTCTTTGTAGTCATCTAATGCTTGCATAAGACTCTTACTTGAAAGCACGCTGTTTTTGACAGAGTTCAAAACGACTTTGTTCTGCCAATAGAGATCTGTCAGCTCCTCTTTGGTTTTGTATTCGACAGACTCAATAGGGATAATCGATTTTGGCGATTTTGACACCTCGATCGCAACACATGCGGCAATGCTGATAACACTCAAAACAGTCAAACCGAGAACTGCTTTTTTCCACGTATTCATGAAACACCTTCATCCCTAGTCGCGTTGCGCGGAATAAACTCCGCCTTCACAAATCGCGCAAGCAGGATTGCGGAGAGGATGCTGAGAACATAGTGGGAAAACGTTGATAGATTCATGCCATAGTTCAAGTTTGACATAAACCCATATGAAACCATGATCGACTTCTGACAGTTCTCAAACAACACACAGCAGATGCTGAGCAAACAAACGATCCGAGCTGTTCGTCCCCATTTTTCAGATCGCGTCACCTGCAAGGTTTCTTTTCCGGCCGCACGCTGTCGTCTGTTTTTTCCATTCTTTCGAATATCCAAAATGCTATATAGAATGATACCTACCGAAAACAGCGCCGCTAGAAGGCTTCGAAATCCGGGAAATAGTACATAACCCGGCATGAAGTAAGCGCCGCCACAAAGCAATATGGCAGGGGAGATGAACGTTGAGGCAAAATATGTCCGACGCCGGACGAGGTTTTCTCCTATCCAATATTCTGCGCCAAAGGTTAGGCAGAAAAAATAAGCGGGAATGCTAAAGTAAGGTACCAGCCACATCCCATCATAGACACCCGAAAAATGAAGCACAAACATGTGCATCATAAGAAACACAAATAGGAATGTACCGAGTGCATTTACTGTTGCACAAAAAAACTTGTTGGAATTTGGTTTTTCGCTTTGTAACTGTTCCATCTTCACCTCCGGTTAAGGCTGTCAGTGTGGATTTTTCCAATTATACCATGTAGTCCGACCATTTCCACTTGTGTTCTGCAAATAAGAGCGACGTTTTACCTATTTTTCACAATCTACTGAATCAAACGTAACCTGCATTTTTCAGGCGTTGTTTTCGTTTCGACCGGTTCCCGTATTCGCATTTTACCGAAGTATCCCGCGCGTTTTGGCGGATGTTTTCCTTCACAATCCACCTGTTTGCGCCGTGAATCGTGGCAGGATTATTAACTTTTATCGG